>CALZHW010000239.1 GCA_945787125.1 uncultured Ectothiorhodospiraceae bacterium | reverse complement strand
CTGGGCAACCACCAGGTTGTTGTCTTTGACATGTTTTCCGACGACAAACCAGGGCTCTTCCAAGCTTTCTGACTTGCCGCCGATGCCCAGACCTTTCCTTTGCCCCAGGGTGTAATACATAATGCCCTGATGTTCTCCAATGACTTTACCTTCGGGTGAAATGATTTCTCCCACGTTGGCGGGAATAAATTGACTTAAAAATTCACGGAAATTTTTTTCACCGATGAAACAGATGCCGGTACTGTCTTTTTTATCAAACGTCACAAGTTGATTTTTTTCTGCAATTTCGCGTACCTGCTGTTTTTCCAGATCAGCTAGGGGAAAAACACTTTTGGATAGTTGATATTGATTAAGTGTATAGAGAAAATAAGTTTGATCTTTGTTGCAATCTTTCGGCTTAAGCAAGCGGAATCGACCGTCGATTTCATCGATTTTTGCGTAGTGGCCGGTGGCTATTTTGTCGGCGCCCAAGTGTAAGGCATGCTCCAGGAAAACTTTAAATTTCACTTCTCGATTACACAAAATATCAGGATTAGGCGTTCTTCCCGCTTTGAATTCCGCTAAAAAGTGGGTGAAGACGTTATCCCAATATTCCGGGGCGAAGTTTTCTGAGTGAAAGGGAGCTTGCAATGCAGCGGCAACCGATTTGGCGTCTGCCAGATCCTTTTCAATCGGACATGTGCCATCGCCCTCAAGATCTATCCAGTTTTTCATGAACAGGGCTTCGACATCATGTTGCATTTGTTGTAATAAGTAAACGCTGACGGATGAGTCCACTCCACCAGAAAGGCCTACCATAATTCGTTGTTTTCGTTGTGGCATTGTATTTATCAGGTATGTTACATGACTTGAGTTTACTATAACCTAAATCCTGCAAGTGCTCGCACCTACTCAGCACAAGCTCTTGATCCGTAGAGCAATATCACTATTTTCGGCAATCACAATAAGGATTGCGCTCAAATATTGATTTACTCTACGAATCAATATCTTGCACTGCGCAAGTACGATCACTTGCAGGATCTAGGTATAAACTAAAGATTATTAAATTCACTAAATAAGTCTAGCGCGCAATGATAACTAAAAATACGCTAAATATGTACTGAATAGTTAGATTTACTATTGCTTTAATTTCGGTTAAAAACTGCGCTTTCCTGGACGGTTTTCTCGGTTTCTTGTGGACATATACTCGTAAACTGCTACTCTTGATAACGGTATGGCTGGCTTAATAGGTAATCGGTTTATTCGTTTTTGGAGACGCTCTTGGTTGGAAAAGCAATAAGTTTACGAAAACGATTTATGGTGATTATCGTCGTATTCGTAATCGCGTACGTATTACTAGGGCTTTATACCAACAAAGCCGCTGAGGTGACGGTGAACAATAGCCGTGAATTGAGCCTGGAGCTTCGACAAATTGGTCTGAGCTTATCCAATATTTCTGATACCCTGCATTTATTAGGTGTCTCGCTGTATCAAAGTACATTATATGATAATGAAGACCAGCCTGACAATATTCAAACGCGCTTAGGGCAACTTGCCCAACAAGTCAATCAACTGCTCCTGCTTAAAGCTGTGAAAAATAATCCGGAATTCTATGAGCCGGCAGTTAAGTTATCTGAAAACTTCCGGCACATTACTGTTTTCTCACAAAATTTACTGGAAATACAAAGTGACTATGAACGCAAATATCCAGCTATGCCGATTATGCTGGGAAAATTGCAGCCGATTAATAATGAAATGAAGGGTTTGATTGTTACCGCGATTGATGAAGCGAAAATTGAATCAGTCACTAAACCTGAGCAACAACAAGCGCTGGATTTATTTCGCGACTTGCGTTACATCTGGTCACAAATGGTTGGAACCGTACGAATATTTGTGATGAATCGAATGGGTGCGTTTGGTCCGCCAAAATCTACTATGTCGAGAGTTTTACAAGATCGTGATTTGTATGTCGAAGCGATAAAAGAGTTATTCAGCCGACTTGATGTACTGGATGCGCGGCATATTTTAAACATGGTGCAAAGTGATGCCTTGCTGCAAATGAAATCACAAAATAATAATTATGAGTTTTATTTTGAAAAAACCAAAGAGATCTATCTCTCAGATGGATGGCGCACGGATCGTATTTTGTTAAAAGAAGTGGCTGATCCAGCTATTGAAAATACTTGGGCGCAAGTATATCTATTGCAAAATCGACTGAATGCCCATACTCAGCTTGTGATCAACGGATTTGCCAGAACAACGGATCAACTATCTGGTTTTATTTGGTTGGCTGTATCACTCGCAGTACTGTTGTTAGTCATTGGTTATGTTATTTTTGAGTTGCTGATCAGAAAACCTATTGCACAAATCGCAAGAGCACTGGAAGCTGAGGGTGACGGGATAGAGATTACGCCCGTACTTAATTATTCGGTGAAAGAAACCGGTATTCTGGTCAATGCGTTTTCTAAAATGCAGGCCCAGATTCGTTCACGGCAGTTACGTTTACAAACCGTTTTGGATAACGCTGGAGAAGGCATCCTTACCCTTAATGCGCATAGACAAATTCAAAGTGTTAATATCGCCGCTGAAAAGTTGTTCGGCTACTCGGGCGGCGAGTTAATCAATAAAGAAATTGCGATTGTCATTCCGGCGTATCTTTCACTTTCACAGCACTCGTCTTTTCTCCAGTCGCCTGGGGCTGATAGCCGTGCCTTGATTCTTGATGAGCAAGAAGTGATGGCGCAAAATAAAGATGGTCGAGTGTTTCCCATTTCGCTTCGTTTAAGTCAGGTTATGCTGGATGGGGAAACACTGTTTACTGCTCTGGTGTCGGATATTAGTGAGCGCAAAGCAATGATAGATCGCTTACGACACCTTGCTGAACGTGATTCGTTGACTGGCCTGTATAATCGCCATTTTTTAATGGATGAACTGGAGCGCATTGTTGATCGGCTTAACCGGGGCGATCGGCAAGCTATTGCTTTGCTCTATATCGATTTGGATAACTTTAAATATGTGAATGATACTTTGGGGCATTTATCGGGCGATAGAGTCTTACAAGATGTGACCAAAATGCTGGAAAAAAGAGCAAGGGGGACTGACTTGCTGACGCGCTTAGGCGGCGATGAATTTGCAATTTTGTTATATGACGTTGATCCGCTTCAAGCGCAGTCAACGGCCGAGGCCTATCGAAAGCAATTGGCTGATTATGTTTACCGCTATGATGGGCAGGTTGTTGATATTGGGTGCTCGATAGGGGTGGCATTGATACACGATAGGATTCAACGAAAAGAAGATATTTTGTCTCGGGCGGACTTGGCTTGTCATATTGCCAAACGTAGCGGTCGAAATAGAGTGCATATTTATGAGTCGCGAGATCAGGAAAACATAGATATTATGACGGCCGACATGGGGTGGTCGCGTCGAATCAAAGCAGCAATTGAGAATGATACGTTTGTTTTGGCATCACAACCCATCGTACATACACATACAGGGAAGATTTTATTTGAAGAGATTCTATTGCGCTTAAAAGAAAATGATTCGGATCTTATTATGCCTTCCGGGTTTTTACCTTCAGCTGAACGCTTTGGTTTGTCGCTGGATCTTGATCGTTGGGTAATAAAAACCAGCTTGACTTTAATGGCTGAAAATAGAGTAGGCAATGCTCGCGGGATTTCAATTAATCTGTGTGCCAAAACAGTGGGAGATAACCAAACCCTGGATCTTATTGAGTCGACCATTGAATCATTGGGACTTTCTGCTGACCGAATATTATTTGAAGTCACAGAATCGATTGCGATAAGCAACCTCAATTTAGCCAGTGAATTCTTGTTGAAATTAAAAAAACTGGGTTGCTATACCGCGATCGATGATTTTGGCGCGGGTTATTCTTCTTTTGCTTATTTGAAAGATTTACCGGTTGATTTTGTTAAACTGGATGGCTCGTATATTCATCAGATACATCGCGATAAAATAAAAAGAGCGATCGTAGTTGCAATGAATGATGTGGCGCATGCGCTTGGAAAGCGAACAATCGCGGAATTTGTTGAGTCTGAAGACGCTCTGCTCGAACTTAAGAAAATTGGTATTGATTATTGCCAAGGATTTTATACCGGCAAGCCAGAGCTTATTGCGCCTAAACCTGGGAATATCGTGTACCTGCGAAAATAGTCATTTGTTTTCCGTAGTTGGTCACCAACAGCTGGTGACCAACCTACTAAATCCAGCAAAATCAGGCTCCTAGATGATTTCAGCCTTTTGTATGGCTGCTGCCATGATTTTGCTGGCCTGCAGGCCTCGAGGCCCATCAATCACATCAAATTCGACTTTTTGTCCTTGCTTCAAGGTTTTGTAACCTTCCATATCAATCACCGAATAATGCGCAAAGACATCATTTCCACCGTCATCCGGTGCGATAAAGCCAAAGCCTTTAGCGTTGTTAAACCATTTTACAGTGCCAGTATCCATGGCGGTCTTGCCTCCTTGTTAGTACCTAAATCCTGCAAGTGCTCGCACCTACTCAGCACAAGCTCTTGATCCGTAGAGTAATATCACTATTTTCGGCAATCACAATAAGGAT
>CALZHW010000238.1:1363-4587 GCA_945787125.1 uncultured Ectothiorhodospiraceae bacterium | reverse complement strand
AATAGGCGCAACCAACCTGGTATGTGGGTAAGGTGGGTCGAATGCTCAGCAAACGTGTTAAAAATTGGCTGGTACAATTCTGACTCAAACACGGCATTGACCAAGTGCATGATCTCCGGCGAAGAACGACGAGATTTGTCCATGGGGAATTCAGCACCATTAAGGTGTTCGCGCAGCCAATCACCGGCTTGATTTAATAATAATGGGTCGGCACGACGAAAACTATAAATAGATTGTTTTTCATCACCGACGATGAATACACTTCGGGCTTCCTCGTTGAATTCAAACTCTTCCATAATGGGTAATAATAATCGCCATTGTGTCGGGTTGGTATCCTGAAATTCATCGATCAGCAAATGTTTTATGCGTTGATCCAGTTTATATTGAACCCATAAGGCATTGTCGCTGTGATTGAGCAGTTCATAGGTTTTCCATTCGAGATCAGTAAAGTCCAGCAGGCGCTGTGTGGCTTTGATTTGTTGAAAAATTTCAATCAGTCGATTGCCAGCGGTATACCATGCCTGGTTAAGTTGGTAATTAAATTCAACATTGCGTTTATCTTTGATCAGCTGCAGTGTTATTGCCACCTGCGTAAATAAACGTAGAAATTCATCTTCGCCGGCTTCGCCCATTTTTTTTGCTCTGGCGTTTTTGGGTTCAGACTCCCTTATTTCATTGTTGGTTTTGTAGAATACCGACCATAAACCGTCAAATGCAGTGTCGTAAACTTTATTATCAAGTGCTTGCTCGTCGAACACACCCGTCGTAAAAATTTCTTGCAGCTGTTGAATGTGTTTGAGAATGGTTTTAGTGCCATGTAAATGCCAAAGTTCGATAACGCGATAAATGCGTTGCTTTTCGCTGTCATTAAATAACAAGGCATAAATATTTTCGTCTGCAACGTAATTAATGCTCTGCATCATCAGGTGGGTGGCGTATCCCACGACATCACCATCTGCTTGGTAAGTAAATGCCCACCAGTCCGCCCGTTGCTGCAGGAAATTATTTAGCGAATCATGCGTGTTTTGGATGCCGCCGGTTAAATCAAACAAGGTTTCCAGCGCTTTGGCAGAGAGACATTCCGGGTCACGGGTGACTTCGTCATATAAAAGTTCCCAGGCGGATTGCTGGTAGCTTGCAATATCTTCAAGTAATTCAAAACCCGGTGGGATGTCAGCTTCCAGGGGAAATTTTTGTAGAATATCTTGGCAAAAAGCATGAAATGTGGTGCTTTTGACCTGCTTTGGGCTTTGTAAAATCTGTTCATACAATGTTTGTGCTTTGTCGATGCTGGATTTGTTAGCTGTCACACCCATTGATTCCAAGAGCTGCTGGACTTGATCCTTGTCACTGATAGCCAGCACATAAAGCCTTTCATAGAGTCGACTTTGCATTTCAGCAGCGGCTTTGCGCGTGAACGTGATGGCGAGAATTGCATCCGGTGCCACGTCATCCAGCAGTAAGCGGATCAAGCGAGTGACCAGTAAATAGGTCTTTCCCACACCGGCCGATGCTTTAACGATCGCGTTTTGTGCAGGGTTGGCGGCATTCAATGAGTGGGTAGTGGCCAAGATAGATTTCCAAAATAATTACGGGTAACAGCAGTAACAAATGATATAATTTCGACCATGCAGAAGAAAGACTTTTATTTTGATTTACCGGAAAATTTAATTGCCCAATACCCCAGTGAGAAACGCAGTGAAAGCCGTTTGCTGTGCATGGATAGAGCGTCTGGCGAACTAAGTGACTCGATTTTTAAAGACATACTAACAACTATTCAGCCAGGCGACTTTCTGGTATTGAATAATACCCGCGTCATTCCAGCGCGCCTTTTTGGACAAAAGGCCAGCGGCGGAAAAGTCGAAGTATTGGTTGAGCGTATTCTTGAGAATAATCACGTTTTAGCGTTCGTCAAAGCCAGTAAGGCACCGAAACCTGGAGCAACACTGCTGTTTGCGGAAAATATCACTGCAAATGTCATTGCGCGTCAGGACAATTTGTTTGAGTTGGTTTTTACTGCCGAGGCCTCGATGCTTGAAATTCTTGATAAGCTGGGTGAAATACCGTTGCCGCATTACATGCAGCGCGATGTCGGCGAATTGGATATGCAGCGTTATCAGACAGTTTTCGCACAAAAACCCGGCGCAGTTGCGGCACCCACCGCGGGTTTGCATTTTGATGATGATTTACTGCAACAATTACACAGCAAAGGTGTGAACACTGGTTACGTTACCTTGCACGTAGGTGCCGGTACTTTTCAACCAGTGAGAGTGACGAATATCGCAGAACATACGATGCATTATGAACGGGTGGAAGTGAGTGCGGAAACCTGCGAGCTGATCAAGCGCACGAAAGCTGAAGGCGGCAGAGTCATTGCGGTGGGTACTACCGTGGTGCGCAGTCTTGAGTCTGCGGCCAATGCGGCCAACAGTGGCGTGATCCAGGCTTATGATTCAGAGACCAATATTTTCATCTGTCCTGGTTATCAATTTAAGGTTGTTGATGCCTTGATAACAAATTTCCATTTGCCAGAATCAAGTTTAATCATGTTAGTCTCTGCCTTTGCTGGCAGGGAAAATGTGCTGGATGCCTATCAGCACGCTATCACTAATCAGTATCGCTTTTATAGCTACGGTGATGCGATGTTTATTACCTAGATCCTGCCACTGCGGGCGGTGGAGGATGGCCTTTTACCGTTATTGAGCGCCTAATTTTAAGTCAAAGATTCGCGCTCGGCTAATTTTTTTAGGATAATGCGGGGTTTTCAATTCTAGCCCTCGCTTCTTAACGTTACACAATGGGAAACCTATGCAGTTTACATTAATCAAGTCTGATGGATTGGCTCGCCGAGGCCAGATGAGCTTTGCCCGCGGCACAATCCAAACTCCAGCATTTATGCCGGTGGGTACCTATGGCACTGTGAAGGCCGTGACACCTGAAGAGGTGGAAGCTAGCGGTGCTGAAATTCTTCTGGGCAATACCTTTCATTTAATGCTTCGGCCGGGGGTCGATACGATTCAACGCCATGGAGATTTACATGACTTCATGCATTGGCAGAAGCCGATATTAACGGACTCAGGTGGATTTCAGGTATTTAGTCTGGGAAAAATGCGCAAAATTACCGAAGAGGGCGTGCATTTCCGCTCGCCAATAGATGGCAGCAAAGTGTTTATGGGGCCGGAAGAATCAATGCACGTGCAGCGTGTGCTGGGGTCAGATATCGT
>CALZHW010000238.1:0-1263 GCA_945787125.1 uncultured Ectothiorhodospiraceae bacterium | reverse complement strand
TATTCGAAAAAGAATTTTATCGTAAGCGATCACATTCTTAAGAGGATATGCAATAATAGGCGGCTTTAAAATTTTGGTGGGAATTTGCACGCGATTTGTTTATGAAATCGCCATATAACGATAGTTAAGACTGCAAATTTCTGTTTGTTGAGAGAGAATATAAGAAGGATACAGTAATGATGAGCTTTTTCATCTCAGATGCCATGGCCGAAGGTGGTGAGGCAGCAACTTCCGCGTCACAGGGTGGTTTGTTAGGCTTCATTCCATTAATACTAATTTTCATCATTTTTTACTTTTTAATCATTCGTCCGCAGGTTAAACGTGCTAAAGAACATAAAAAATTAACGGAATCTGTCGCCAAAGGTGATGAAGTCATTACCGGTGGTGGTTTATTAGGTAAAGTTGTCGATGTTAATGATAACTTTGTGACGGTAGAAGTCGCTGAAGGGGTTGAGGTCAAAATCCAACGCCAGTCAGTCGCTTCTTTAGTCCCCAAAGGCACAATTAAGTCAGCATAAACCACTCGAAAGACACATGGCCCGGCGTTTGCCGGGATCCATTTTCTAGAAAACCAGCCCTTCAGGACACTCTGGAATGATAAATCAATACCCTTTTTGGAAATATTTGCTTGTTGTCGCTGTTATTATTATTGGCGCGCTTTACGCGTTACCCAATATTTATGGCGAAGATCCAGCTATACAGGTTTCTGAAACACGCAAAAGCACAGTCGATCAATCCACTTTGGGTAAGATTGAAGCCTTAATTAAAAATAAAAATTTCGAGTATAAAAGTATCGTATTGGACGAACGTGGTTTATTGGTTCGATTCAACGACTCTGAGACTCAGCTGTCGGCACAAGATGCGATTCGTGAATTGCTCGGTACTGATTATGTGGTTGCGCTAAATTTAGCGCCTGCGACTCCCGCCTGGTTGCGATCCATCAATGCCTTGCCGATGTATCTTGGTCTGGATTTGCGTGGCGGTGTACATTTCCTGATGCAAGTGGATATGGACGCGGCGATTGAAAAATCGCTCGAGCGCTACAAAGGCGATTTTCGTACTATGTTACGTGAAGAGAAAGTACGTTATTTAGGAATCGATCTCGAGGGTGATATTGTCGACAATAGTGGTGCGGTGAGCCTCAAATTTAAAGAAGATACGATACGTCAGGAAGCGCGGAAAATTATTCGAAAGGAATTTTCTAATTTACAGTTTGCTGAAAAAAATGACGAAAAATATTTTTATTTAGTGGTTTCATTGTCA
>CALZHW010000237.1 GCA_945787125.1 uncultured Ectothiorhodospiraceae bacterium | reverse complement strand
TATCTTCCAACTAGGTTAGGGTTGCCGTAAAAATTAGTTTACATTTATGGGTTTTCAATCGCCATTTTATCACCAAAAGTAGGCGCTCTTAGGCGAGGCGTGAGGAAGGCGAATAGTGAGCCATTCAACTGACGAACAACGCAGCCAAAATGAGTGAGTGGAAAGTTAGAAATGTGAAATAATTTTGTAGGCAGCCCTTAGATGGCAGCGGGCATACTTTAGTTTTGCTTAAATTTCCGCTGCCAGTAAAATCAATCGTTCGTTTAAATCTACTCAAGCGGGTGCTCCGAAGTATATTGAAGGTTACATCTCAATCAAATTATCAGGTCTAGTCTAATTCAATTGAGACCTGTGTCGAATTAAGTTTGAGCAATTACATTTAAGCGTTATTTTTACAAGTGTTCGGCATTTTTCCTGATTGACTTAACCACGTCATGAATGCGATCCGCTGCATGTTCAACCTCTTCCAGTACCGCCGTGCTGATTGCAGACTCAATCATTAACGTTAGCTCATCAAAGTGTTTGTTTCCAACGTGCTCTCGGCCACTTTGGCTCAAGTTATCTTTAAAAACATTAACCACGCGTTCGGCATGAGGTAGGTGTTTGTGTGTCATTTGTATTCTCACTTTTTTAATTAAATAGCTTAGGTTGGGCGGTGGATTTAGCGTATTGCGCAGTATTCGTCACTCTCGAATACGTCTTTGGCGCTACCAACTATTAATGGATCCGGCTCGCAAACAATCTGGTGATTCTTATTAGGGAAGTCGAGCTGGTTCAGTATGAAGCGCATGGCATCAATACGTGCGCGCTTTTTATCATCCGACTTAACCACCGTCCAGGGTGCGTCCGCGGTGTCAGTATAAAAAAACATCGATTCTTTTGCCTCGGTGTAGTCATCCCATTTATCCAGTGAGGCCAAATCAATGGGGCTTAATTTCCACTGCTTAAGTGGATCGGTACGACGTTTCTGGAAGCGGCGTAATTGCTCTTCGCGACTCACGGAGAACCATAGTTTGAACAAGCGGATACCACTACGTACCAGCATACGCTCTAGTTCGGCTGCTTGGCGCATGAACTCCAGGTATTCTTTCGGTGTACAGAAGTTCATCACACGTTCAACACCTGCTCGGTTGTACCAGGAGCGGTCAAACATCACAATTTCACCCTCAGTGGGTAGATGTTTGACATAACGCTGAAAATACCACTGCCCTTTTTCACGCTCATTCGGTTTTTCGAGAGCGATTACATGGGCGCCTCGAGGATTCAAGTGCTCCATCATGCGTTTAATAGTGCCCCCCTTGCCAGCGGCATCTCGACCCTCAAACAGGATAACGATACGTTGGCCGCTCTCCTTGACCCAGCTCTGCATC
This sequence comes from uncultured Ectothiorhodospiraceae bacterium, assembly GCA_945787125.1. GTDB lineage: Bacteria > Pseudomonadota > Gammaproteobacteria > S012-40 > S012-40 > CALZHW01. The sequence goes on along the minus strand of CALZHW010000237.1, from coordinate 3,315 downwards.
TTCAATAACTCAATTTGCAGTTGTTCTTTATGCTTCTCGTATACTATTCGTTCCATCACTTTTTTATAGGGATAGGCGCCGTTTTTAAAAATATCCTCCTTGCTCAGTTTGATTGGGCTTTCCACTTCTGCATCAATGTCGTCATTTGATTTTGCATCAATGCTGGGTACTGCTTGAATTACTTGTTGTGTCATAGTTTCCTCATATGGAATTGTTTAAAAATAAACCAAAAAAACGTTCTCTTTCAAGTGCATCCCTTTTAAGGTAAAGCTTCATAGAACGCATATTATCTTTTAAGTATAGACCCAGGATCACACTATTTCTTTACTAAAAGTATAAAAAATAAAATTTATTTGACTAAAGATTACCGTGTTAATCAAATCTGTAAATCAGACTTCCCTAGTTAACCCCTGTGTCAGAATTCGTAGATGGTCAACTTTGAACCTTTTTGGCTTTGGCGAAGAAATCGCGTGTGGTTTAGTGCACAAATGGCATATGGCGGCAGGATAAAAGGTGCATGAATAGTAACGCAGAAAATTTTACACGTCATGTCCCCTCGGGTGCGCTTTTAGCTTCAATGAGATAGCGTCTTAGACCCGGTTTCTCGATAAAATATTTCCCTCGATGTATTTGGCTCACCAAGTGATTTTCAGAAAGTCGCTGAATTGACCGCTGTACGTTTGCTGCAACTCCTTTCACTGACGTTTCACGCCCGATCTGTTCCATAAGTTCTATTGAGAACGGGTTTTTTTCTGCACAAAGTGCTAAAAAAACTATTCGATCAATTGGCTTAAGTTTTTTTACCACGGATTCAAAACCTTCTGCAGCCTCCAGAAGTTGAAGTACATGCTCGTGCGCTTCTAATACTGTCATTTTAAATGTTACTATATTAGCGATAAGTTTCATCATCCAGTATGGCGAATAATCCAATGATTCAAATGCTCGGCTTAGAGAGGGTAACGTTACAGCAATATCATGTTGCTCTGCGAGTGTCTTTTTGATAAACGCTAGAAACTTATCATCAAGTTCTGGAAACGGCACTGTTTCAACGAAGTGATAAAATGGGGATGTGGGTTCATTAAACAATATATTCATATAGTGCCTTGATGATCCGGTAAAAATTGTTTTTACACTTCCTTGACGTTTATCCAGCATCGTTCTTAATGTGTGTGTCAAAGAATCGAATTTCTTAGATGTGGCAAGATGTTGAACCTCATCCACCAGTAATAATATCGTTTTTTTACCGGCTTTTTTCTCTAGTTCGCTAAGTAATTTTTCTAGGTAAGCCAGTTCTTCATTAGTTGGTTTGGTCGGACTATCGGCAAACTCCACCTCCATCTTGCCAAGGAGTTCGTTGCTAATTGTTGTTTTTTTTATTTTAGCCTGCAGAAGTCGGCTTATTACAGCGCGTTTATCAATGGCTTCGATAGCTTCTTCTAATGCTAATATGAGTCCTTCATGGGGAGCATTAATATTTTGCCAAAGGCTTGCATAGACAGGGATGTACTTATTTTTTTGTGCAATAGGGCTTACATCTTGAAGGATGAAAAGTGTTTTCCCCTTTCTCCTGGGCGCTATAATTGCCAAACTTGATGTTATTCCGAGGTTTAGCAGCTTGAGGTAGTGTTCAGCTAGGGCTGGTCTTGGGAAGTGCCACTCATTCATTTTATGCTCCTTTATGCATGGTTTGCATTATTATGCATTCTAAGAGTAATAATGCATAAATCAAATGGAAATAGCGCATAATTGTGGGGATTAACTTTCTCCTTAGGGTTGCCGTAAAAATTAGTTTACATTTATGGGTTTTCAATCGCCATTTTAGCAAGGCGTGAGGAAGGCGAATAGTGAGCTATTTAACTGACGAACAACGTAGCTAAAATGAGTGAGTGGAAAGTCAAAAATGTGAAATAATTTTCGAGGCAGCCCTTAGCTTTTTATGCCATAACTGGCTTGTCTAATTCGACCATTAGCGGACAGATCACTTTTAATTTGATATATTGCTGAAATCAGAGAATCAGAATTCCTGTATAAATAGGTGAAATATATGAAAGACAAGCAAACTTCAAAGGAAAAACTCGATAAAATAGTTGCTGAAAATCGTCGTTATCAGGACGAGCGGGCAAATTCATACCGGGAACGTGCAATTAATATGTATCCATGGATTTGTGGTCGTTGTATGCGTGAATTTGTTCGGAAAAACCTTGCTGAGCTTACGGTGCATCATCGTGATCACAACCATGATAACAATCCTCTTGATGGCAGTAACTGGGAGCTATTGTGTCTGTATTGCCATGATAATGAACATCAGCGATTGGTGGAAGCGAATGGTTCTGGAGAGGGCGCAAAGCAAAATCAAGAAGCGACATCAAATCCATTTTCCGGTTTGAAAGACATGCTTAATAAAAAGTAACCTAGAAAAAGCGTGGATGGTGTAATACTGGATAAATTCCAGTATGGAATTGGAACAATATGAGATTGTAAAAAAAAGGGCTAAGTAAAAACTTAGCCCTTTTTTGATTTTACAACATTGGTAATACTGTGCAGGAATTACTTTTTGCCATTCTTGCCAATATCTGATTGCGCAGCCGTTGAAACAAGCGCATCTTTCTCTTCTTCAGTGATTAGACCAAGGTCCAGAAAATTACCGCTTGATTTCGAGACACAAGAAACATATTTGCCGTGATTTTTCCACGCTACGCTCTTGCCTTGCTGCCCTTCTTCTGGGCAAAGTTGAGCAATGGAGCAACCATTATCGGGTGATACAACGTTACCATTGGCTGTTCCCTCGCACAAGTCTTCAGCGTTTGAAACATTATCACCGTCGATGTCGGTATCACAGGCATCGCCCAATGTATCACCGTCCAGATCAAGCTGACTAGCATTAGCGACAACCGGGCAGTTATCAGTTGCGTTATCGATACCGTCACCGTCAAGGTCGGCATCGCATGCATCACCTAAGCTGTCTGTGTCACTGTCAATTTGATCAATATTGGCAACCAACGGGCAATTGTCTGCTTCGTCAGCGAGACTATCATTATCATCATCGTTATCACACGCATCGCCGTTACCGTCGAGATCAGTATCGTCTTGTGAGCTGTTTACGATTATAGGGCAATTATCGGCAGCATCAGCAATGCCGTCGTTATCATCATCATTATCACAAATGTCGCCGACATTATCTCCATCTAAATCGGCTTGTCCAATATTAGCGGTGTCCGGGCAGTTATCCGCTGTATCCTCTATACTATCGTTATCGTCATCCAGGTCACATGCATCGCCTGCTGAATCGTCATCGGTATCGACTTGGTCAGTATT
>CALZHW010000236.1 GCA_945787125.1 uncultured Ectothiorhodospiraceae bacterium | reverse complement strand
ATAAAGCATTATCTGAAAAATTATCTCAGGCGTATGATCAATTTTTACAGACCACTCGCCAATTCATTGATGTCACCGAGAAAGAAGCAAAACCCGCGATTCTTGATGCCGTCGATAAAGCCAAAGAAAAAATGGCGGAAATATCTGAATTAACGAATGAAGAGATCGATAATATCAGCGATTATGTCGTGCGAGATTTGCATGATGCGGCGGAATATATTGCATTTGGTGAAAGAGAGCTGGCTGACTGGTTACGACTGGACGCTCTATATATTGAAGATAGTGTTTTGAAAGCTTTTTCCAATATGGTTGACCATACCAGATTGGCATTGGATGAACTGGAGCAAAACGCTAAGCGCGCAACAGAATGGCATACTGGAGAAATCACCTCGATAGGCACATTAGTCTGCGAGAAATGCGGCGAAAAACTGCACTTTCATAAAACCGGACATGTTCCACCCTGCCCTAAATGCCATAATACGATCTTTGTACGCGAGCAAGAAGAGTAAACTCCGGAATCACTCATGGCCGCGATCGTACAAACCTTTTGCGGCCATCGTCGCTGCGCGAAAAATTGCTCGACCCTTATTCATGGTCTCGTCCCATTCCGTTTCTGGAATTGAATCATAAACAATACCAGCACCGGCTTGCAGGTAAAGAGTTTGATCTTTAATAACGGCTGTTCGAATAGCGATAGCGGTATCCATGGTGCCATTCCAACCGATATAACCTACGGCACCGGAATAAACGCCACGTTTTACCGGCTCCAATTCATCAATAATCTCCATGGCACGGACTTTTGGGGCGCCTGAGACTGTTCCAGCAGGGAAAGTGGCGCGCAAGGCATCCATTGCGGTTAAACCATCTTTGAGCTCACCGCTTACATTGGAGACGATGTGCATGACGTGAGAATAACGTTCAATGACCATTTTGTCGGTTAACTTTACACTGCCAATTTTCGCCACTCGCCCCACATCATTGCGACCTAGATCAATCAACATAAGGTGTTCGGCCAGCTCCTTAGGGTCGGCTAACAACTCGTCTTCCAGCGCCTTGTCTTCAGCGGGTGTTTTGCCACGCGGGCGCGTACCGGCGAGAGGCCGCACGGTAATCTCTCGATTTTCCTCACGCACCAATATTTCTGGCGAAGAACCAACGATATGAAAATCACCTAGATTCAAAAAATACATATAAGGCGAGGGATTCAAACTTCGTAATGCGCGATACAAATCCAGCGGCTCTGCTTGATAAGGCACGGATAAACGTTGTGATAAAACCACTTGCATCACATCACCATCAGTGATGTATTGTTTGGATTTTTTTACTGCATTGATAAATCCTTCGCGGGTAAAACCAGAGACAAAATCCTGCTCGTCCACAGCTTGATGTGACGGCTGATGTAACGGCAATTGCAGCGGCTCACGCAGTTTTTTGGCCAGATCTTTCAAACGCTTAATGCCGTTATCGTAGGCATTTTTTAACACTGGATCGACATAAACGATAATAAATAATTTACCGCTAAGGTTATCAAAGACCAAAACCTCCTCGGATAACAACAAGAGGATATCGGGATTATCTAGCGGATCAGGATTCGGGCACTCACCCAGCCTTGGCTCAATATAACGCACGGTATCGTAAGCAAAATAACCGACCAAACCGCCCGTAAAGCGTGGCAGACCAGGCAAGTCCGGCGCTTTATAACGCTGACGGTATTCATCAATATAAGTCAGTGGGTCAGTTGTGATCTCTTCATGAGTGCAATCTTCATGATCAAAAATACGCACCTGATAACCTCTGATTTCGATTCGCTCAGCACATGGCAAGCCGATAATCGAATAACGACCCCATTTTTCACCACCTTGCACTGACTCAAACAAATAAGAGTATGGCGCATCGGCAAATTTCAGATAAGTACTGAGCGGCGTATCCAGATCAGCCAATAATTCCAGCTGTAGTGGTATGCGATTATATCCATCAGCAATACACTGCGTAAATTGTTCCCGGTTCATATAATTTATTTAATCAAGTGCTCAAGTTCAACAAAGCTATCAATGACAGCATCTGGTTTGGCCTCACGGATATCCACCCCATGGTTATAACCATAACTTACTGCAATCACCTGAAAACCGGCATTGCGCCCTGCTTCCACATCGTGCATTGAATCACCAAGTATCAAACTTTCTGCGGGTGCGATAGACAACTTGTCAGTGGCATAAAACAACGGCATTGGGTCAGGTTTTTTCTTTGCAGTCGTATCACCACTCACCACAATGGAAAAGTAATCCAGAATTTCTTTGGCTTGCAGCAAAGGCAAGGTAAAGCTTTCGGCTTTATTAGTGACACAACCAATCGTCAGGCCTTTTTGCTTGAGAATTTCCAAGCCTTGCTGAACGCCAGGAAAAAGCCGACTGTATTTGCCATTGGACTGTAAATAGTGCTCATAAAAAATCGGATAAGCGCGCTCATAGAGTGATTCTTCTGGCTCGGCATCCAGCTCACCGGTCAACGTTCGCTTGACCAACCGCTCAACCCCATTGCCCACCCAATTGCGAACGTTATCCTCTCCACGTAGCGGCAGATCCAGATCTGTCATCATCGCATCTGCTGCATGTGCCAGATCTGGCACCGAGTCGACCAAGGTACCGTCAAGATCGATTAAAACCAATTTGGGAGAAAACATAAACTTCCTGAGATATTCAATATAAGAGGCAAAAGTTTAGCAGATAAGCGTTATTAACGCAGTAAGAAAAAGATGCGAACTAAGTAACGTACACAAAATAGCTTGTTTTGCCGGATAAACTCTGGGCATAAAAAAACGGAGCCGAGGCTCCGTTTTTAGATTCTCATAACTCGAGAATATTTTTAGAAGCCAGCAACCAGACCAACAGCGAAAGCTGTCATATCTTCACCGCCATTATAACCGTCACCGCCAGTTGCCATACCCCAACCAGCATAACCAGTCACTTTCTTAGCTAACTTTTGCTTAACGGCTAAACCAAAGGCGGTATTATCGTCTTCGCCATCATCAGTTTCCATCGCCATACCAAAGGTCGCAACAAAAGAAGTTGCTCCCATGGTGTATTCTCCAGCTAGAAATAAACGATCGTTGCTGCCATCAGAATTTCCGCTGATCGCGCCGCCGTCGATTTCGTATTGACCAGAAACCATGATATCGCCCGCTGTGTATTTACCACCAACTTTTACCGCGTTACCGGTATCAGCTTTGCCGTTTTTGTCAGTAACACCATTACCTTCACCAAGCAATTGGAAGTCAAGGAATGCGGCGGCCGGGCCACCTTTCCAGTGAACACCTAGACCCATGTTATCTTCAGCCGTAGGATTAGCATTATAGTTAGCGATCACTTTAGCACCGCCCATATCTGGCGAATCATAACGCACAGTGTGAGTTGAACGACCACGACCATTACCTGTTCCACCATGTAATTGAGAAGACATGGTTTGATTAAAACCGCGACCTTCCAAGGCAGTGGTGTAAAGTGGATCTATCATCGTGCCAGACTGTTTGTATGAAGTCTTGATGGTACCCATACGCACTGTACCCATACTCTTGCTGGATAGACCTACCCAGGAATCACGCTGATATAGAAGCCCAGCCTTAGAGCCAGATTTTGCACTTACTTGTCCAGTATATTCAGTATTGCTATCCTGATCTAAACCGATCTCAATCTGTGCAATGGCTTTAAGATCCATCAGGTTAGTATCAATTTCACCTTTAACACCCACATTGCTCGCTTTGCTTGAATTGCCTGCAATGCTGTATGAGGTATCATTGCCATCATCAATAATTTCACCCGCAACATGTACTTTAGCGTAAACGGCTGACTTAGCTTCAGCATTCGCCAACATTGGTGTCGCCATAGCAGTAACGACTGCAATAGTAAGTAACTTCTTGTTCATTCCTCTCTCTCCTCTGGAACAAAAAAACAAAAAAACGTATAAACCCCGTATTTATATAGTACTTTTCCACTTCAGTGCAACCGGAAATTAAGGGTTTTTTAAGGAAAACCAAAAATTTCGGTCTATTTGATCATTTTTCTAGCAAATATTACAAAATTACCGCTCTGATTATGTGCGAGCGCACTTTGAGTGACGATATTATGCGCTGTTATAGCGCACAGCTATTCTAAGAGATTACATTAAATAAAAACCGTAAGCCCAAAATAAAAAAGCCCTGTCTGAAATATACAGGGCTTTTTTTTGAGGACTTTTGTGACTTAACGTTTCGAGAATTGTGTCGCTCTTCGCGCTTTATGCAAGCCAACTTTCTTACGCTCAACTTCACGCGAATCACGGGTAACATATCCTGCTTTACGCAATGGTGGACGCAAAGTTTCATCAAACACCATTAGTGCGCGCGTAATGCCGTGGCGAATTGCGCCAGCTTGGCCAGATATTCCGCCACCTTTTACGGTGCAATAAATATCAAATTTTTCGACCATTTCGACTTTTTCCATAGGTTGACGCACAATCATACGTGCTGTCTCGCGACCAAAATATTCGTCTAAGGAACGTCCGTTTATGCTAATCTCGCCTGTGCCAGGTCGTAAAAATACACGTGCAGTAGAGCTTTTACGCCGACCGGTACCGTAATGTTGTTCTGCCATAATTAATTCTCTTTAATTTAAAGTTCTAGCGTTTTTGGCTGTTGTGCAGAATGTCCATGCTCATTACCGGC
>CALZHW010000235.1 GCA_945787125.1 uncultured Ectothiorhodospiraceae bacterium | reverse complement strand
AAAAGCAAAGCCGTCATATCCTACACCAGCCCGGAACGGCAGGATGAGCAAACGAGCTCAACCAGCACTGAAGCTCGCAAACCCCGCAGAGGCGCGCCAAGGCAAGGCAGCGGCAATAATCGTCGTCGTCAATCATCCCAGAGAGATACACGCGGAAACAAAGATACGCAAGATACTAAAGTATCACGCGACACTCGTAGTAAAGAGACGAACGAGCCGAGAGAGACTCAACAAACCCGGCAAACCCGCAAACCGCAAGATGAAGCGCAAGTCGATAACAAAAAGCCAGATGAAGCCCCGCGCACCCAAAATAAGCGGCCACAACGGCGCCGAGGCGGTAGCAGAAGAAACACATCGAATACACCGGCGGCGGCTAACGAGCAGGCAAACAACGCAATTATTACCTCAGATAACACCACTACGCCACAAGCACCAAGCCCGGCCGAAACTTCATCTGCACAGCCACCAAGAGTCAATCAGGCCGAGCACACGGCATCAACCGCCGTCACTGCTGAGGTGAAACCCGCTTCACAAAACGCTGCCACAACTCAGAATCATGAAATGCAGTCAGCAGTGGCTAAAGCCTCCCATGCTGCCAAAGATTTTGGGCATGAAAACACCCAAGAAAATATCAGCAAGCCGATGATGAATGCTGATACTGCTCCAAGAAATACGAGCGACGTACAAGCAAAAGCCGATAACCCACCTGCCCAGCAGCGAACGACCCCTGCTGAGCAAAAGCCAGCTATCACCCATGAAAATCCGAGTTACGAGACTCACACCAGTGCATCTCCTGCCGGTAATACCGGTGAATCGCACAATAGAGCGCCTCGGCCCAATGAAGCTGCGTCAAATTTTTCAGCAACTAGTGAACCCGTATCCGGCAATACATCGGATACAGCGGCAGTAGCCGCCGCTGGTTCGAGCGGCGCTGAAGGCGCCTCTGGCAATATTGCTGATGACGTCGAAAAGAAACCGCGCAGAGGTCGCCGAGATACCAGAAATCATCGCCGCTACCGTGGTGGCGATAAGAATCGCAACCGTGGACGAACAAGCGAAAATAGTGCTGCTAGCGGCGATGCGAATGCTGATGCCGCTAATCCAAATACAGCCAATGCCGCTGCACCATCTAATGAAACTCAAAGCACAGATAATAAACCTGCAAGTGCGAGTGCTCATAACGATAGCGGAACTGCTCCAGCAGCTACAAAAACAGACCCTGCATCACATTCTGAATAATACGTAGGAGTCTGTCCGAGAATGGGAGCCGTAGCGAGAGAAAGTTATTTTAGAGCAGTTTTTTCGTTCATTTGAGGCGAATAGTCATTCTATTCAACGAAAATGAACGGAAAAAATGGTCCAAATAACAATCCGCACGACTGCATGGATGCAGGAGGTACGAGCCCATGGATGGGCGAAGGTAGAACAATGCAGGAGCAATTGTCGAGAGCAACGCAGGAGCAGTTGCCGAGTAGGTTCTCCATTCTCGGACAGCCTCCTAGGTTAGCTAATACTTTTAAGCTTAAATTTCAGGATCACCGGCGCGCGCCGGTGATCCTGCTTACCAACCGGAATGTGTCAACCCCATTTATTCTACGCTTTTTCTCTAACACACGCCCTATCAACCCTTTTATCGAATAGTGCATATCGTTTTTTCAAAGGCACTAAGATAATTCTCCTTGGCACGTTAATTGACACTTAAATTATTTATCCATTTCAGTTAAGATCAATAGCCAACCAATTAATTTTAACTTTGATACAAGGAGATATAAATGAAGTATTTATTGCCGATCCTATTATTGGTTTTTTTAACGTCTTGTAGCAGTGATGATGATAAGTCATTAGAACTGACGGCCGATTTCGAATCGATTAACAATGATTTGTTTAGTAAAACCTGTGCGACATCTGGGTGTCATTCAGGCGAGTCTCCAATCGCAGGGCTGGATTTAAGTCTCAATGCCAGTTATCTCAGCCTGTTAGGTCCCAACCTAACAGGCGCTGTAGGTGAAGCATCAGGTCAAGTTTTAGTAGTGCCAGATGAACCTGATAGCAGTTATCTTATTACCAAATTAGAGTCTGATGATCCAGATGTACGAATGCCAAAAGGCGGATCGGCCATCTCTCAAAAGAACATCGATGCTATTCGACTCTGGATAAGCAATGGTGCATTTGAAACCAAAGCAGAAGAACTGGAGTAAAACGGTTCATAAAGTTTTTTCTCCCACTCAAAATCCATGACCCTCGATTGCTGCGCGTAATACTGCCTCATAGTCTTTGATGGTCATTGATTTTGGGTTTCCTGCATTAGAAGGATCCGCAACCGCTTTAGCAGCAATGTCAATAAGCGTGCCATCATCAATGGAAATCTCTTGCAAACTATGCGGAATACCAATTTCCCGCCGCAACCGCAATACCCAATCTATCACGCCACTAATCGTATTATTTTCAAGCTCCAGTACATTCGCTAAACGGCGCAAGGGTTGTTGAATAACATCTTGATTATGTTTAAGTACATAAGGCATCAATATCGCGTTTAATAAGCCATGATGTACATCGTAAGTGGCACCCAATGGATGCGCTAACGCGTGCATACCACCCAGCCCTTTTTGAAACGCCGTAGCACCCATTAACGAAGCACAGAGCATGTTTGCCCGCGCAATCAAGTCGCCGCCTTCATTCACCGCGTTCAATAGATTATTTTTAACTAAACGAATGCCTTCCAATGCAATACCTTCCGCCATTGGATGATATCCCGGCGCGCACAAGGCTTCAAGATTATGCGAGAGTGCATCCATACCGGTAGCCGCAGTCAACTTTGCACTAAGTCCGCTAGTTAAGGCTGGATCGGCAATCACAATTTCAGGCAACATGCGCGGATGAAAAATTATTTTTTTTAATACCGCCTCTTCATCATGAATCACTGACGCGCGGCCTACTTCAGATCCCGTTCCGGCTGTTGTCGGAATAGCGATAATAGGTGCAACGGCCTGCTCGTTAACGCGTTTCCAGTTATGGCCAACATCTTCAAAATCCCATAAGGGTCGGTTTTGTCCGGCCATTAATGCTATGGCTTTACCGGCATCTAACGCACTGCCACCGCCAAATGCGATAATGCCATCATGCTTTCCTTGCTTAAAAGCCACTACTCCGTCTGCAATATTTTTTCCTGAAGGGTTCGCTTTAATCTTACAAAAAACGGCAATGTCATAACCTAAATTTTTCAAGTCAGTAACGGCGTTTTTAACAATGTCCAATTCCGCCAATCCTTTATCAGTGACTAATAAAGGATTATTAATATTGAGTTCAATACAGGCATTTTTTAACTCAATTATTCTGCCTGCGCCAAACCAAATTTTTGTTGGGTAATTCCAGTTAGCGTTCAATTGCACAATAGTATCCATCTTACGCCGTATCCTTTAGGTTATTGTTTCAAGTGAAAAGATTTTGGTCGGGTCAACTGCTCATAACCTATTTCCGATAACGTACATCCTCGGCCAGTGTGTTTCACACCTGTCCATGCCAATGCAGGATCGAGGTAGTCACAACGATTCATGAAAAAAGTCCCGGTTTCCAACTGGTTTCCTATGTTGATTGCACGCGCTTCGTCAGTTGTCCAAACCGAAGCGGTTAAGCCATAATCGCTATCGTTCATGAGTTCTATTGCCTCTTCATCGGATTCAACGGGCATAATTCCCACGACGGGTCCAAAACTTTCATCACGCATCACTGACATGCTGTGGTTAACATTGACTAATACTTGTGGTGCGAGATAAGCACTGCTTTCTTTGCTGGCCGGAAAGTTAGACTCATCAATTAATGCTATTGCTCCCTGAGCCACAGCTTCGTTAATTTGTTGACGGACTTTTCCAGCGGCTTGTGCATTAACCATTGGGCCTAAAGTCGTGTCAGGTTTTGAGGGATCGCCCAATTGATATTGATTAACTAAATCCACAAACTTTTCCACAAACTGATCATAGATTTTTGTGTGTACATAAATTCGTTCAATGCCACAACAGGATTGCCCCGAATTAAAAAATGCGCCGTCCACTAAACTTTCCACACTGGTTTGCAGATTAGCATCCGGGCACACATAAGCAGGATCTTTGCCACCCAACTCCAGACCGAGGCCAAGACCCAGGAACTCGTGGCTAGCAGCTTCGGAAACCTTAATGCCACCGCTGACCGAACCGGTAAAACACACGAAATTAAACTGCTTGTCTTTGATCAGTGATTCAGTTGCCGGGTGATCAAGATAAAGCGTTTGAAATACGCCGGGTGGCAATCCTGCCTGCTGTGTTGCCTGGGTTATCCGCTCTGCGCTTAAAGGCGTTTGAGTAGAAGGCTTCATGATAACGGCATTACCGGCCATAATTGCTGGAATAATTGAGTTTACCGCCGTGAGATAGGGATAATTCCACGGTACGATAGATAGCACTAGTCCTAGCGGTTCACGCAAGATGTAACGGTTAAAACCTGGTTGATCATTACAATCAATAACGCCGAGTTTTTTCTCCGCAATATTGATCATATGACGCGCACGTTCCGCAAACCCATTGACCTCACCTTCACAATAACGAATGGGACGACCCATTTGCCAGCAAATTTCTTCGGCAATATCTTGTTTCATGGATAACATGTTATCAACTATGCTCAGGCAAATATTAGCTCTATCATTTATCGATATAGACTTCCAACGTGTCTGTGCCTTTTTCGCCAGC
>CALZHW010000234.1 GCA_945787125.1 uncultured Ectothiorhodospiraceae bacterium | reverse complement strand
GCATTCTACTCTAAGCACGAATGTTATTATAGATGAGCCGTCAGGTTTTTGACATTTTTTTACATTCTTATTGGCTAACGTAATATGCTTAAAGTATGAGCTTGTTCTGGCTTTTCGCGCAGCATAAGGCAGTTTTGTTGAGGAGTTTTCTTGAATGTTGGCTGTGCATGGGAAGTGTGAGGCTTGGTTTAAATTCGATTACACCTTATAATCCGTTCGGCTACTAATATCAACCCTAAAGAGTATTAGTATAATAAATGTCATTATTGCTTTTTTCTAGATACAACTTTTCTCTAAAGTTGATATAATTTGGCGTTAAAGATTCTACCTGGCTTTTTTTTAACCGATCAGTAATTTGTTCGATAAATGACAGGCCAGGTTAGCCTTATTCCACCGTGTTCAGGAGAGCAAGATTGAATTCAGAAGTCGCCAATTCTTCACGTGCAGAGGCTTTGAGTAATAATGCAGTAGTAGAACTAAAAGGTTCTGTGTTTACCTTACCTATTCTTGTTGTGAAATCTTCTGATTTAGTCGCGATTGAACAGGAGCTAACAAAACACCTCTCGAATGCATTAAAATTTTTTCAAAACGCCCCAGTGGTGATTGACCTAGCCAAGTTACAGGATCAAAATGCTGAGCTTGACTTTAGCGAACTGTTACAAATTTTAGGTCGCCAGCAAATTATTCCAGTGGGTGTACGAAACGGCTCATCTCAACAAAATGCTCTTGCGATTAGCGCTGGCATGGCGGTATTAAAAGGTGGCGCGTTACAACCGATTGCGGAAAATACTCCTGCTAAGACGCCGGACAAAAATCTGGCAACAGAAAACGTAACTGAGACTCAAAGTGCGCCGTTATATCGCAGAACTAAAATTGTAACCCAGCCAGTACGTTCGGGGACTCAAATTTATGCAGCAGGCTCTGATTTAATCGTAATGGCGCCTGTTAATGCGGGTGCAGAAATAATCGCTGACGGTAACATACATGTTTATTCAACGCTTAGAGGTCGGGCGCTTGCTGGGGTACGTGGGGATGAGGGGGCGAGAATTTTTTGTCATTCACTCGAGGCTGAGTTACTCGCAATTGCCGGAAATTTTCGCGTATTTGAAAATGGTCCGGGTGCTGAATTAAAATCAAAACCCGTTCAATCTTATTTAGACGGCGAGCAATTAATAATTGTTCCATTAAATTAATTATAAAATTATAAATCAAGTAAGGAGACACACTTGGCCAAAGTTATTGTTGTGACCTCAGGTAAAGGTGGGGTTGGTAAAACTACGACAAGCGCGAGCTTTGCAACTGGCTTGGCATTGCGTGGAAAAAGAACAGCCGTCATCGATTTTGATGTGGGCTTGCGTAATCTAGATTTGATTATGGGTTGTGAGCGACGCGTCGTTTATGATTTTGTTAACGTGTTGAACGGTGAGGCTAGGTTAAAACAAGCCCTTATAAAAGATAAGAACTGTGATAACTTATTTATCCTGCCTGCCTCGCAAACACGTGACAAAGAAGCTTTAACTCAAGAGGGTGTTGAGCGAATATTAAATGAATTGAAAGAAACATTTGATTATATCGTATGTGACTCACCCGCCGGTATTGAAAAAGGTGCATTGATGGCACTGTATTTTGCCGATGAAGCGATTATTGTGACAAATCCGGAAATATCATCGGTGCGAGATTCAGATCGTATTCTTGGTATTTTATCGGCCAAGTCTCATCGAGCCGTCAACGACGCAGAGCCAATTAAAGAGCATTTGGTGATTACCCGTTTTTCACCGACCCGGGCTGAAATGGGGGAAATGTTGTCTGTGGTGGATGTCACTGAGTTGTTGAGCATTCCATTGCTTGGTGTCATTCCTGAATCTGAGACTGTTCTCAGTTCCTCGAATGCAGGTATCCCGGTGATTAACGACAAGGACAGCAGCGGCGGTCAAGCCTATGTCGATGTTGTTTCACGTTTTTTGGGGGAAGAAGTGCCTATGCGTTTCTTGGACGTTGAGAAGAAGGGATTATTGAAACGAATTTTTGGATAGTAGCTAATGTCATTGTTAAATTATTTTAAACGTAAAAGTTTACAGTCAGCTTCAGTTTCAGCGTCAGTCGCGAAAGATCGATTGCAAATTATTCTAGCGCGAGAACACGGCAATCGAAATGAACCTGACTATTTGCCTAAATTGAAACAGGAATTGTTGGCTGTTGTATCGAAATATGTAAATGTCGATATAAGCGCTATTTCGGTTACGCGGGATAGAGACGGCGATTGTGAAATTCTTGAGTTAAATATTACATTGCCAGAGCCTGAAGTTACTAAGTAACTTTGGGGGTAAGGTAACTAAAATCATCAAGCCGGCTCGCATAAATACGAGCTGGCTTTTTTGGTGGATAGTAGTTTTTACAACTTTGAACTCCGAAAGATGAATCAGTCCGCCCCAATTTATCACTTACAAGCGAACTTCAATCACTACCAAATTACCTTTTTTATTTATCCAGATCACACGCCACATTGACCCCGTGATAACCCGTCCATGTGGCATTTTCGCTACATACGGGGCAATCAGGGTTGCGTTTCATTTTAAGTTCGGTGACGCTGGCATCAAGTGCATCGTAATACATCATTCTGCCGATAAGTGGTTTACCGATACCCAATAAAACTTTCACGGTTTCGACAGCTTGCAATAAACCAATAACACCCGGCAATACACCGAGCACACCCGCCTGTGAGCAAGATAAAACGAGTTCGTTGGAAGGCGTTGGGAACAGGCAGCGATAACATGGACCGGGTTCCGTTTTTCTGCCCGGCCAGAAAACTGTCACCTGACCTTCAAAGCGGAACACCGCACCATGAACATTAGGAATTCCCAAATGTACACAAGCATCATTAATCAAATACCGCGTAGGAATGTTATCTGAGCCATCAACCACCAGGTCGTATTGGCTAAGTATTTGTTCTACGTTGTCGGCATCAATATGTTCCTGATGCGCGACAACATTAATTGTTGGGTTTAATCCGTTAAGTGTTTGTTTCGCCGATTCAACTTTAGGAATACCAATCGTATCTTCCCGGTGCAATATTTGCCGTTGTAAGTTGCTGCGGTCAACCACATCGTGATCAACAATACCGAGTGTGCCTACACCCGCAGCGGCCAGATACATCGCCACCGGAGAGCCGATACCGCCAGCACCAATGCAAAGTACTTTTGCAGCCATCAGTTTAAGTTGGCCTTTCTCACCCACATTTGGCATTAAAATGTGGCGCGCATAACGTTCTCTGGCATCGGCATTCAAGGTCGGAGGCTGCTCAAACGGCAATCCTTCATTTTTCCATTGAGTAAAACCGCCTTTGACTGAGGAAACATTGTCATAACCCAGCATTAACATGCTTTCAGCGACAAACAATGATCGTAAGCCTGACTGACAAAGCACTAATACCGGTTTTGAGTGATCCGGGATCTCTTGTTCGATGTTCAATTCCAAATAGGCTCGACCCATTCGGATAGCATTGGTCGGACTGCCCTGTGCGACTTCGTCGCTTTCCCGAATATCAAGCAGAATACCACCAGATTCAGCAAGATTTTTTGCTTCAACGGGTGATACTTCGGGGATTTTTTTAGTTAATTCTGCAATTCGTTGGTCTTTAGTACTCATTATTGTCCTTCTGCTTTTAATAATTGAATACAGGTGCAAGTCAGGTTCAACAAGGAGATAAAATGAGTGTTTCCGTTAGTTGGTTCGATGCCTGTAAGATAAAGATAGATGACCTGGGTCTTACAACCCCTCAATAATTGTTTTCGGCCTTCTCCGTTAAAACATTATGTTATCTTCAGAATAATGTAATCCGATATGATACAGCGAAAGTGTCATCGCTAAAACTGTTTTAATATCAATGCTATTAGGCCTGTTTACAGGGGTATAAGTCTAATTTTATGAGAAATTTTGGAGATATAGGATATATTACACGCATATTGAACGGCTGATAGTGGATCAATATCACGTTATTGTGGAATAAAGCCAGTTTTTGGTCGGAAATTAGCCCAAAATTGAGTGTTTGTCTTTCAGTGTTCAGTGTGAGTGTTAGTGTTGAGAGTTGAGAGTTGAGTGAGAAACACGCATTAATTTTTAAATTGCAGCAAAAAAATAATTAGCAGCCACTAACAACGGCAAATCAGAATCGAATGAAGAGAAAAGAATGTATATTTACGACCAATATGACCAGAAAATCGTTGATGAAAGGGTAGAGCAATATCGAGATCAAACCCAGCGCTATCTTGCGGGCGAACTTGACGAGGAAAAATTTAGATCGTTACGTTTGATGAATGGTCTCTATGTGCAAACCCACGCCCCTATGTTACGGGTTGCAATACCTTATGGATTATTTTCTGCAGAGCAAATGCGTATGTTGGCTCATATTGCCGATAAATATGACAAAGGTTACGGGCATTTTACCACCCGCCAAAATATTCAATATAACTGGCCAAAACTGGAAACCGTGCCGGATATTCTGGCCGATTTAGCCAGCGTGCAGATGCATGGAATCCAAACCAGTGGTAACTGCATACGCAATGTCAGTGCGGATCATCTTGCCGGTGTAGCGGCGGATGAAATTGAGGATCCGCGCCCGTATTGTGAAATTATTCGGCAATGGTCGACTTTTCACCCTGAGTTCGCGTACTTGCCACGTAAATTTAAATTTGCCGTAACCGGGTCAGCGAAAGATCGTGCCGCCTCTCAAGTGCA
>CALZHW010000233.1 GCA_945787125.1 uncultured Ectothiorhodospiraceae bacterium | reverse complement strand
GCTAACTCATTATACTTATTTCACTTGTCCAGTTTATGACTCTAGGAGCCTGTCCGAGAATGGGAGCCGTAGCGAGGGAAAGTTATTTTAGAGCAGTTTTTCCATTCATTTGAGGCGAATAGTCATTCTATTCAACGAAAATGAACGGAAAAAATGGTCAAAATAAATTTTCCGCAGTAGGCTCTCCATTCTCGGACAGGCTCCTAATAATAAGGCCAAACTGTCAACACATTCACAAGGGAGATTAAAAATGAATGGTATAGATATGAAAGGTGAAACTCGTCGTTTCATCATAATGTTAGTATTATTTCTTTCGTTTTACACAACACTTGCAACGTTTGTTTTATCAAGCGCAGCATAAAAAAAGCCCCTTTCGGGGCTTTTTTTATGCCTGGTAAATACAGCTTACAACGCTAATCCTGCGAATAAACCAATAACTCCACCAACAACTCCACCCCACACAACTAGCCAACCCAGGTGCTCCCTGATCAGCTCTTGAACAATTTCTTTCACCATTTCCGGCGTTAGCTCCTCAAGTCGACGATCAACAATTTGCTCAATCTGCTGCACCATCTCTGCACTTAAGGCATCAGCATTAATACTACTGGCGATGGTGGACTTAAACGAATCACTTTGCACCATTTCAGCAAGCGTCAGTTTAATTTTCTCAATGAAAGAATCTTTCAAACCTTCCAAAGCTTCTGCGCCACCCATCATTGCCAGCATGCCGCCGAACGATGATTCCATAATCGCCTCTACCAGCCGGTTGAACAGTCGGTCATAATCAATTTTATCAATGATCTGCTCAGGTTTGAACCAATTGGCGATTGACTGCTCTTCTGCTGCAATAAATTTTTGCAAATTTTCCCTATTAAAAAATTGCTGCATAATCATTGACTTAATCGTCGACTTAAAGGCTTCAAAGCGCAGCGGAATGACGCCTGAACCGATCATAAACGGTACTTTTTCAAACAGCATGTGAATTGCCAGCCAGTTAGTAATTGCACCACTTAACGCAAACAAACCAATACTCAATAACACATCGCCCTCATCTTGAAACAGAGCAATAACAACAATTAAAAGGGCAACTGTATTGGTAATAAGGGCTTTATCACCGGACTTGTAACGCTGAACAACGGATTCCATAAATATTATTTATCTCCAGACATAAAAAAACGCAGAACATCGGAATTGTATCTGCGTTTTTAGGAATTACAATAGTTTGATTTAACTATCGAGATCCTCATCCAGAGCAAACATCAAATCGTTGCATTTAGTTTGAGTGTCCAATGCAGCATTGACATTAATAAGATCACCTTGCTCATTAAACTCACAAACTACCGCACTATCTGTCTCTGACTTTACCACCAGCCCGCTACCCGGTTTATATTCAGCATCTAATACATTGCCCATGTGGTAGGTATAAGTATTCTTTTCACGCCAAAATAAAGTGAAACGATTGTCATCCATTTTCTTCAATACACTTGCTACTGACCCAGTCTTGGGTAGCTCATCGGCAAGTTTTTCCTCTGCGGGCGGAACAACCATTTCTGCCGTCACCGCAACTGGCGCTGCGGGAACTGAAGTATCGACGGGTATTTCTGCCTGGGCTGTCTCAGGCGCTTGTACCGGCCCTTGTGACGCACAACCCGTTACTATAAACAATGATATACCGCTAAGTAAGCCTACTAATTTTGTGAAATTTGCTAAACGCATATTTAGTCCCCCGTAAATTTACCATATTGCTGATTGTTTATTATTATTTGCTTATCCCGGATTATTCATGAAATACCCGAGTTAAAAGACCCTCCCCACAAAGCCATTGCTGGCGCCGTATCTAACACTAGGAGTCTGCCCGAGAATGGGAGCCGACCGGTTTATTGCTCCTGCAAATCCGGCACTTCCACCATCCATGGCGGTCGTAGCGAGGGAAATTCATTTTAGTGCACAATTTCGATCGTTTTCAGTGAATAGCTACGGCTATTAACCGAAAACGATCGGGAAAAGTGTGCAAAATGAGCTTTTCGCAGCAGGCTCTCCATTCTCGGACAGGCTCCTAAATTCACAAAATCTCACATAACTCTCGCATAACTACAGAGAAATGCGAACTAGAAGTGCAGAAATCAATTAGCAACGATACACCCGCTCTTAGCCGGATTCAAGCAAAACTCCCCAAGCATGCGTTATTTATTTGAAGGCTGTTTAAAATCAATAACATGCTTAAGTGGGCTAAGGTTGATCTCATCCATATTTGTACCGTGCCGCAGATTAAGTACAAGTTTAACCGCCTGCGCGATGTCTTTCACTTCAATATAATTTTCTGCCGCGGCGCCTGGCTTAAAATCCAGCCCATCAAAAAATGGGGTTTTCACCATACCCGGATTAATTAAACAAATGTTTATCCCGCTTTTCGCACATTCCTGCCGTAAAGCCTGGGCAAAGCCGCGCAAGGCGAATTTGCTCGCGCAGTACATCGCACCGTTCTTGCCGCCTTCCAGCGCCGCTTCTGACCCGATGATAACAACATGCCCTTGTTTATTTTTTTTTAAAACCGGCAGCATTAATTTAATTAATAAAGCATGCGCCATAAAATTAATATTCATGATAGCTTGCATCTGTTGAAACGAAAACTGCTCAACCGCAGCAAACTGCCCTATCCCGGCGGAACAGATCACCCCATCCCAGTGTGGAGATAGGCGTAATATGGATTTGAACTTATCCTCAAGTTCACCCTGCAGAGAAAAATCCAATGGGCACGCACGAAATCTTTCACCAAGATCAATCTGCGCAACGTTACGCGCAACGCCGGTAACATGGGCATTGTCAGCCAACAACATTTTTGTTACCGCCAAACCAATACCTGAACTGGCGCCGGTAACAATATAGTTCTTGTCGGCTAACATGATTCATAACACGGAAAAAACTGTGTCTCATCAATCGTTGCTAATAAGGCTTTCTCACAGAATTTCAGCATTTCATTTTCCAAGTTGGCGGCGTACGCCACCATGCCATCCTGCTCTTGCAGCGGGCCGGCAAAAAGTTTTTCATCGGGATAAAGTTTGACGATTTTTTTATAAAAATTGGTCGGCAAGCGGAAACCACCTAAACTTACCGAGTGTATTTTTCCTACGTCTAAAGCGGCAAATACTTTTTCAAACAGATTTATATAACTCTCTTGATAATTCGCGTGGTAAATTAGAGGATCAAACCGCAAACCAATCGGCCAACCTGCCTGCTGCAATTTTTGCAGCGCTTGAATCCGCTTAGTCAAACTCGGTGTTTTCGCCTCAAGCGCGGCCACAATATTATCGGGCGATAAGCTAAAAGCAACCACACAGTTTGCCAATGGCTTACGATCTAACAGGCGGCGCACCTGTGTGCTCTTGGTGCGCAGTTCTAATACCGCATTCGGCAACGACTCAAACACTGGCAAGATAAAATCGACAAACTCAGTTACTGGCTCCAAAGCCAAACTGTCACAGTCATAACCAGAAAAAAAATAACATGGTTGATCACTGAGCTGCTCCACGGTTTGTTTGATTTGCTCCGCAAAGTCTTCGTAATTAATAAACAGTACATAATTCGCGGATTGATACATACCTTGCAAAAAACAATATCGACAATCATAAATGCAGTTAAGCATATGTGAAAAATAATAGTTCTTATCACCACCGATGCCATAAGCTTCGGGAGCTGGCAGGACAAATTGATTATTTTTTTTTGCCAAAATCAATGCAGGGTCTTGCTTTTGTAAACGAAAATTCTGGGCTTTGCGGTTAAACAGCTCCGCATAATGCGAACACTCAATCACCTCGGCGTTCGCAAAGCGTTGCAATATTTGCTTTACTCGTGGGTGTGAGGCAATCTCACTTTCTATGTATATGGTATTAATCAATCGGAAATCCTTAAAAATCCACAGCGACTGCATTTATCGATTGTTGCATCGAATGCAAAACGTGTTTGGCGGTTTTAGCATCTGCGTATTCTTGTGCCAACAGGCTAAGGTTTAATGCATTGGCCTTGGAAAACAGTTTTTTTAATTCATTACGTTGATACAGCGTAAAATTCCATTTTTCTAAAAAACCTTGCAGCTCTTCTGCCGCGCCATAAATTTCATGATAATGTTGTTGACGCTGCAGCAGCCATTGAATACTGGCGTCTAGCCGCGGCAATTGGGTCTGTATCAAATCACTAACCATCGATTTATCAATTTTTTCAATATCCGCACCGCTATTATCTGAAACAATTTTAATAACCTGCAGCATATCAACAATTGTATAACGTAGCGCCACCGACACAAACGCCGAGGCCTCCATATCAACCGCAGCGGCTGGCGGGTAGTTAGTTTCGGGCACATCAACACTTATTAGTTCAGCACTTATGCCGGGCATATTTTCCATCCGTGTTGGGTACCAGCTTTTTCCGCTTCTTTCATCAATAATTTTATTGATGTTCAACAAGCTCCCACGCGTTATGCTACCATGGCCAGCCACGCCATAATTCAACCATGCAGCATTGCGTCTTTCTCCGCAATGCGCATATAAATAGGAGACTGCCGATGCCATTTCCAATTTGCCAAGCCCACTAACAACCAGATGCATGGAATCATTACTAAAGACGGGATAGCTGGCCACCCTGTCGAGTTTCAATTTGTATTTATCGATCACAGGTTTTGCTTCACAATGCAGAGCACAGGCGATATAGATCATGACTCATTTAGCCCATAACGCGATAATAGTTTTCGATACTCCGTCACTTCCGCCGTTTTTTGGCGTTTTTCTGCGCCTTTTATGTATACCGTAATTTTTTTCTGCAGCATCGCTAATGTCAAT
>CALZHW010000232.1 GCA_945787125.1 uncultured Ectothiorhodospiraceae bacterium | reverse complement strand
TCTGATAGGACCATTGATCTTGCAAGGTATGCTGAATTTTTTCCAATAAAAACTCCAGCCCACCGAACAACTGCAGACTGCCTTTAACTTCCAACAATAAAACCTGCGGCGGCATAATACTAATCATCGAGGTAAACTGATACGCCCAGTCCGCCAAACGTTTCAACTGAGACTGCTCCTGCAAATAATCCCGTCGATGAGTTTCCATATCCGGACACAATGCATAGGCCGCATTCAAACTCATGGCTGGCATCACGCCTCGCTCTTGCGCTAGCTGACAGGCGGTGTGCACCAGCCAGCGTCCGGCTTTTTCATGCAACACGACATGTGGTTTAAGATCTTTTTCAATCGCTAAAACATCCAGAGAAAAATACGGAAAATAAAGACATAACCACAATTTGTTGGCTACATTAGCCGTCTTAACAGGCGTGTTCACCGTCTGTGACTGGGGTTTAACTTCGGGGTAAATTAACGGTAGCGGTAATGCATTTGATGTTTTCATAAATTTTTATCCTACCACTCAATCTCCACACTTTGCTGTCGACTGCCTCCTCTGACCTTGATCAGCTCCACCCCTAAACCATTCGGTAAAGCTTGCAAACGCAGACGCAACGCGGCGGCGGAGGTTGGCGCTTGCTGCAAGCGAAAAACCACTCCAATGCTCTGCCCTGCTTCAGCCGCGAGCTGCAAGCGGCGTAAAGCCTTGTGGCTAATTTTCTGCGACCAGATCATCACCATTCCACAACTTTTTTCACGTAATAATTTCTCCATAGCCCACAAACATTCTTTATGCGAAACAATTTCAGGAATAACCAACACTCGATTAAGCGCAATACCTTGACTGGTTAAATACGGCGCATAAGGAATATGCGGTGGCGCTAACCAGATAATCCAATAGCCACTTTGACTCATGCTCTGCATTAATGGATTTAACAAACGTAATTCACCGACACCCCAGGCGGGTAAAATAAATTCCATCAAGCAACTCGGCGGCCAACCCTGCCCTGGCAGGATTTTATCCAACGCCTCATAACCGGTTGTAACATATTGTTTTTCAAGCGCGGAAAGTGCCCCTGCTCGCCACAAGTGCGGGTTTTCGTCTAAAAGCTGTTCAATGCGCTGACGATCTTTCATAATGACTTACCGAGTACTGTATATATAAACAGTATAATTGAAAAATATGGAATGGCAAGCTCAATGAATAAGCAATTGATTACAACGGTCGTAATGACCAATAGTCAGGCTATCAACTCACAATCAGAATTCAACAGTTGTAAAAGTGCCACCTTCCGGCACCCGTAGCGGCAAAACCTTATCGAGAGACGCCGTGAATACGTCCTTGCCACTACGTGCGCTGGTTATGGGGTAAATTTGAACTCTGATTGTGAGTATTAAAACAGGAAATAAATCACTTAAAGTGATGTAACTGGGAAAAAGCTATGTTTGAATATTATTCAAACATACATCTTGAAGGGGTCTTAAAATACACACCTACTCATGCGGCAAAACATGAATAGGGTAAATATACCGGCAGCGACTAAGCTGCCTCTTCCGGCTTACGTTGCCGTTCATACAAAAAGCGCAAAACCTCAGCACGGTAATGATTATACGTAGCATCATCCGCCAATTCCAACCGAGCACGAGGTCTTTCTAAATTGATATCGAGAATTTCACCAATGGTTGCTGCTGGGCCGTTGGTCATCATAACAATACGATCAGACAACAATACGGCCTCATCCACATCATGCGTAATCATAATAACTGTATTTTTCAATTCCATTTGAATTTCCATTAACGAATCTTGCAAATGAGCACGCGTTAAGGCATCCAACGCGCCAAATGGTTCATCCATTAATAATACTTCAGGTTCAATCGCTAATGCGCGAGCAATGCCCACTCGCTGCTTCATTCCACCGGATATTTCATCTGGCCGTTTGTGCATGGCATGATCCATATGTACTAATTTTAAATTATATTCAATCCATTCTTTCATTTCTAGCCTGGTTTTTTTACCTTTAAATACTTTTTTAACGGCCAGCTCGACATTTTGATAAGCGGTCAGCCAAGGCAGTAAAGAATGGTTTTGGAATACCACTGCCCTTTCAGGGCCAGGTTCATTAACTTCTTTGCCTTTTAAAATCACACCGCCACGGGTTGCTTGATATAAACCCGCAACAATATTCAATACTGTTGACTTACCACAGCCAGAGTGTCCAATAAGTGAAACAAACTCACTTTCTTTAATTTTCAAATTGATTTTTTCCAAGGCTTTAAACGGCCCCTTCGGCGTAGGAAACTCAATTGATACATCAGATAATTCCAAATACTTTTTTTCCATAATGTCCACCTTAAATTCTAAAATATTCTAGCGAATATCTGCGCCTTTATCCCAACTAACCCATTTCTGTAACATCAACATCACGCGATCCAACATAAAGCCAATCACACCAATGGTTAACACGGCAACTAGAATTCGACCTATTGAATTTGAGCTGCCATTTTGAAACTCGTCCCAAACAAATTTACCCAGACCCGGATTTTGCGCTAGCATTTCTGCAGCAATTAACACCATCCAGGCAATGCCTAAAGACAAACGTAAACCGGTAAACATTAATGGTATAGAAGAAGGTAAAACAATTTTGAAGACATGAGTAAAAAAACCTAAGCGTAGAACTTTAGATACATTTTTTAAATCCTGGCTAATATTAGCGACTCCTACTGCCGTATTGAGCAGGGTTGGCCACAAGCAACAGAGCATGACAGTGATCATAGAAGTGATGTAAGATTTTTCAAACGTCGGATCATCAGTGACATACACCGCACTAACAACCATCGTGACGATCGGCAGCCACGCTAACGGTGATACAGGTTTGAAAATCTGAATCAAAGGATTGATCGCCGAATATATCGGTTTGCTTAAACCACTAATGATGCCTAAAGGTATGGCAATCAATGAAGCGATAATAAAACCACTTAATACAGTGACCAGGCTCGTCCATATTTGGTCAAAGAAGGTTGGCGCACCGGTATAAGGTCGTACTTTAATTTCTGCACCAGGGTTACTTTCTAACTTTTTTGCGTTTCGAATTTCCTGACGTTCGTAAAACTCTACCTCCTTAACGCGCTCCTGATTATGCTCTTCAACCAATCGTTCAAATTGACCCCACACCTGGACGGGGCCAGGAACCGCACCGAGAGAAGTCACAACCTTTGGCGCCAGTCCCGCCCACAACAATAGAAACAAGAGAATCCCTACAACAGGCAATCCTATAACTTTGCCCAACCCTAGCAACTCAATTGCGGAGCTTTTGCCACGAAACACGTTAATAATGGGGAAACTCCAGCTAAAAAATGATTTTAGGGAATTCATTGCCATCGCCGTCATACCTTTTCCTCGCAAATTCAAAAGTTCGGCGCCCTTTACGAGGGCACCGTTTTGTTTCTAAATAGATTCTTTTTCTTTTAGACCAATTGGAAATTTTTCTAAATATTCATTCGGCTTTTTACCGTCATATGCGATCCCATCAATGAACTCTTTCTGTGGTGGTTTGAAACCATCTTCTTTTGAAAAGTCCGGAAACTCAGAGGCTTTTACTTTACCCTCTGCAATCAATTCTTTTGCAGCCACTGCATAAATATCCGGGCGATAAACTTTTTTCGCGACATCCATATACCAGCTGTCTTTTTTATGTTCCGCGATTTGGCCCCAACGACGCATTTGCGTTAAATACCAAATCGCATCAGAGTAGTATGGATACGTTGCGTTATAACGAAAAAAAACATTGAAATCAGGGATGGGACGTTTATCGCCTTTTTCGTACTCAAACGTTCCCGTCATACTATTTGCAATAACCTCATAATCAGCGCCAACATAGTTTTTCATGGCAAGAATTTTTACCGCCTCAGGACGATTCGCATTATCCTTCTCATCCAACCATTTCGCAGCACGTATCATAGCCTTTACAACACGGATATGCGTGTTTGGGTATTTATCAGCCCAGCTTTTACTAACCCCAAACACTTTTTCTGGATTATTCTTCCAGATTTCATAATCGGTAATGACTGGCACGCCAATGCCTTTGAATACGGCTTGTTGATTCCAGGGTTCACCAACACAGTAACCGTGTATTGTTCCTGCCTCCATAGTGGATGGCATTTGCGGTGGTGGGGTAACAGACAGCAATGCCTGCGCTTTTATAGTGCCGCTAATATCACCTTTATGCGGCGCATAATATCCAGGATGGATACCACCGGCGGCTAACCAATAACGCAATTCATAGTTGTGGGTTGATACAGGAAAAACCATACCCATTTTGAAAGGTTTACCTTTATCAATGTAACTATCAACCACGGGTTTTAGATAGTCAGCTTTAATCGGGTGAATGGGTTTTCCGTCAGCTTGCTTGGGCACATGTGGCTTCATTTCGTCCCAAACTTTATTAGAAACGGTAATCGCGTTACCATTAAGATCCATGCTGAAAGCAGTTATAATATGCGCCTGAGTACCAAAGCCTATGGTCGCCCCTAGCGGCTGCCCCGCTAACATATGCGCACCATCAAGTTCCCCGTCAATGACTCGATCCAGTAAAACTTTCCAGTTTGCCTGAGCTTCCAGGGTGACAAAAAGTCCTTCATCTTCAAAATAACCTTTCTCATAAGCGACCGCTAAAGGCGCCATATCAGTGAGTTTAATAAAACCAAATTTTAAATCTTCTTTTTCCGGCTCACCGACTTCAGCCAGCGCACTTTGTGCAACAAACGATCCCAGCATCGAAGCCGTCACAAGAGCTAATGCCGTTCGTTGTAAAAATCTTCGCCGCGTTTTTTTCAAACCTGAACTCACCATTTTTCTAATCATTAAAACCTCTCCAATCTACCCGCAAGCTACCCACAAA
>CALZHW010000231.1:3754-4905 GCA_945787125.1 uncultured Ectothiorhodospiraceae bacterium | reverse complement strand
CAATACAGGTTTGGGAAATTTTCAATGAGTACCCGGAAATTTCATTTTCATCGCTGTGGGAAAAGGTGTGGTATGAAGGTTACGAAGAAGCCGATTATATCTGGCAGTCTTCTTCAGCGAGCAATGACTTCGAACCAAAATTAAGTTTAGTACCTTTATCGTTTGGTACCATTAAAGCAGCACTCTATGCGATGCTGATTGCAGTACCGTTAGCTATTTTTGGTGCTATCTATACCGCCTACTTTATGTCATCGGCTTTGCGCCAAACCATCAAACCAACAATAGAAATTATGGAAGCCTTGCCAACCGTTATATTAGGCTTTTTGGCGGGTTTATGGTTTGCACCTTTTCTTGAAACACATATGCCTGGGGTATTTGCGGTATCCCTTATATTACCCATAGGTATCCTGCTATTCGCGTATCTTTGGACGCGCTTGCCCGGCACCATAACCCGGTTTGTGCCCGATGGTTGGCAGCCTATCTTATTGTTGCCAGTCATTATCCTTATTGTGTGGATGGCGATAAGCATCAGTCCTACATTAGAAATAATGTTTTTCGGCGGTAATATGCCGATTTGGTTAAAAGAGGAAATGGGTGTCGATTATGATCAGCGAAATGCGATGGTGGTCGGTTTCGCCATGGGATTTGCGGTTATCCCAACCATATTTTCTATTGCTGAAGATTCTATATTTAGTGTGCCCAAACATTTAACCAATGGCTCGCTAGCATTGGGCGCTACAACCTGGCAAACATTAACCAAGGTCGTTATTTTAACAGCGAGTCCTGGGATATTTTCTGCGGTGATGATTGGTTTTGGTCGAGCCGTAGGTGAAACCATGATCGTCTTAATGGCAACCGGCAATACGCCAATACTTGATTTTAATATTTTCGAGGGTATGCGGACCTTGTCAGCGAATATCGCGGTGGAAATGCCGGAGTCCGAGGTGGGGAGTACGCACTATCGGGTACTGTTCCTCGCCGCTTTGCTCTTGTTTATTTTTACTTTTTTCTTTAACACGATTGCCGAAGTCGTTAGGCATCGCTTACGTAAACGATACAGTTCATTATAGTGATATTTGCATGAAGGAATGGTTTAAGAGTGGCGCACCCTGGATTTGGTTATCCGCATCCGCAGTAACCTTGAGTTTAAT
>CALZHW010000231.1:0-3654 GCA_945787125.1 uncultured Ectothiorhodospiraceae bacterium | reverse complement strand
CGTTAGGCATCGCTTACGTAAACGATACAGTTCATTATAGTGATATTTGCATGAAGGAATGGTTTAAGAGTGGCGCACCCTGGATTTGGTTATCCGCATCCGCAGTAACCTTGAGTTTAATTATGGTCGTCGGTTTGATCGGCTTGATTGCGATGCGTGGACTAGGCATGTATTGGCCAAGTACGGTTAACCAATATGAGGTTCGAGTCGCGGATGGCAGTTCTGGAATCGTCATCGGTGAACAATATGATTCTGAAAAGGTTAGTCGTCAGCGTTTGCTCGATGCTGGCCTTAAGCTGGAAGGTAATGATGCGTTTATTACCCGTTATTTAATTA
This sequence comes from uncultured Ectothiorhodospiraceae bacterium, assembly GCA_945787125.1. Lineage (GTDB taxonomy): Bacteria > Pseudomonadota > Gammaproteobacteria > S012-40 > S012-40 > CALZHW01. The sequence goes on along the minus strand of CALZHW010000231.1, from coordinate 3,318 downwards.
AAACTGGCAACCGAGATTTGCTTGGCCTGGATTTTCAATGGATAACCGAGAATCATATTCTTTCCCAATCAATTCCTCAGCAGATTGTAGTCTTTGAACGCCGGGAATGGGGGAATTTATACGGCTTTCTAGAGAGCGTTAAACAGGCGGGGCAAGTTATTGAAGCGGCTGACCAGTGGGCAGTGTTTAATCAGCGCTTGTCACATGCTTTGGATTTACATGACGAAATCGTGGATATTGAAAAGCATGAAATCGGCAGTATTAACTATCAAATAGAACGTTTACGACTGAAAGAAAAAAAATATGAACTGCAAGGCCAGTTAACGGACCTCAGAAGGCATGAGCTCGCTGCAGAAAAAGCGCTGTTCGAAGAACAGTATCGAGCACTGCAAGCAACACTGAATAATTTGTATGAAGAAATTAAAAAAGACTCAGTCATCGTAAGAGTCGCTGGTGGTCAAACACTAGAGTTGCAAATGGCTAATGTAGTACGTGCCTTTATGCCAAATGATATGCACTTTGGACAAAAAGTTGGGTTTTATCTCAACAGTGTATGGCTGTTTGTGAGTGATGATCCGCGTGAAGCGAATACTGAAGGTGGAATCTTTCCCGCAATTTTTGGTACGGTGATGATGGTTATCATCATGTCCATTATCGTCACGCCTTTCGGCATCGTCGCTGCTATTTATTTACGCGAATACGCCAAACAAAATGCCTTAACTCGAATCGTGCGTATTGCCGTGAATAATCTCGCCGGAGTGCCTTCCATTGTTTATGGTGTATTTGGTTTAGGTTTTTTTGTGTATTTTCTCGGCGGCAGTATTGATCAATTATTTTTTCCTGAGGCATTGCCTACACCAACGTTTGGTACTTCAGGTATTATGTGGGCCTCATTGACACTGGCGATTTTGACTGTGCCAGTAGTGATTGTTGCCACCGAAGAAGGTCTATCGCGCATTCCAAAAAATATCCGTGAGGGCAGTTTGGCACTCGGCGCAACCAAATGGGAAACGCTATGGAAGACTGTTTTGCCCATGGCTAGTCCAGCGATGATGACAGGTTTGATCTTGGCCGTCTCGCGCGCAGCGGGTGAAGTAGCGCCATTAATGCTGGTGGGTGTCGTTAAATTGGCGCCAACGTTACCTTTGGATGAAAATTTTCCCTTTCTTCATTTGGATCGAAAATTTATGCATCTGGGTTTTCATATTTATGATGTAGGTTTTCAGAGCCCAAATGTTGAGGCCGCGAGACCGTTGGTGTATGCAACAGCGTTTCTTTTAATTTGTGTGATCATCGTGTTAAATCTTACGGCTATTTCAGTGAGAAACCGACTGCGGGAAAAATATAAAGGCTTGGATCATTAGATTCAGCGTAAAATGCAGGCTGAGCTGGGAAGTTTTTAGGCAACAATATAAATAGTGACTAAGATATAGAGACAATGGAAAATACGTGTTTAAAAGTAGAAGATTTACGTTTTTTTTATGGCGAAAGTGAAGCGCTGCATGGCATAAATCTAGAGCTGCCACGGCATAAGGTTTCGGCGTTTATCGGCCCATCCGGTTGTGGTAAGTCGACTTTATTGCGTTGTTTTAATCGCATGAATGATTTGGTAGATGGAGTGCGAATTGAAGGCCGTATATTGATCGATGGTGACGATATATACAATCCAAAAGTGAACGTTGCTGAGCTTCGTCGGCGTGTAGGTATGGTATTTCAGAAGCCAAACCCATTCCCAAAAACAATTTATGAAAACGTGGCCTATGGATTGCGTATTCAAGGCGTGAAGAGTCGTCGTAAATTAGATGATATTGTGGAAAAATCCTTAAAAGATGCCGCATTATGGGACGAAGTAAAAGATCGACTCAATGAAAGTGCTATGGGTTTGTCGGGCGGGCAGCAGCAGCGTCTGGTGATTGCTAGAGCTATCGCGATCGAGCCGGAGGTACTTTTACTCGATGAGCCTGCATCTGCACTCGACCCAATATCTACCCTGAAAATTGAAGAATTAATTTACGAACTCAAAGATAGATACACGATCGTAATAGTGACGCACAATATGCAACAAGCTGCCAGAGTCTCAGATTACACGGCCTTCCTTTACATGGGGGATCTGATAGAGTTTGGTGAAACCAATACGATTTTTACCAATCCGGCAACGAAGAAAACTGAAGATTATATCACTGGCCGATATGGGTAAACCGACATTACGGAAGGATAAAACCATGGATATTGACGGCATTAGTCATCATATTTCTCGCCAATACAATGAAGAGCTGGAAGAGGTTCGAAATAAAGTCTTACAAATGGGTGGGCTTGTCGAGCAGCAACTCGCGAATGCGGTAAAAGCGTTGGAGGAGGATGATGCCGAGCTTGCTGAAGCGGTCGTTATGACAGATTATAAAATCAACGCTATGGAAGTTGACATCGACGAAGAGTGTGTACAAATTCTTGCTCGGCGTCATCCTGCAGCCAGCGATTTGCGTCTCATCATGACTGTGATCAAGACTATCACTGATTTGGAGCGCATTGGCGACGAAGCAGAGCGAATCGGTAGAATGGCGATGAAACTGGATAAAACCGAAAAGCTTAATTCTACACTCGCCGCAATCGGTCACATGGGAAATCATGTCCGGGTTATGGTGCATGATGCGTTAGATGCATTCGCGAGAACCGATGCAGAATCTGCCTTGAAAGTGTGGCGTGAAGATAAGCGCGTTGACAAGGAGTATGAAGGTATTATGCGGCAGTTAATGACCTTTATGATGGAGGACGCCCGATCAATTCCTGCTATATTGGATTTGTTATGGTCTGTTCGATCGCTGGAACGCATTGGCGATCGCGCCACTAATATTTGCGAATATGTTATGTATTTGGTGAAAGGTAAGGATGTCAGGCATACCAGTATTGAGCACATGGAATTAGAAATACTCGGTAAAAAAGAATAAGGAACGTGCACGAAATAGTTTCCGGTTTTGGCGCTCTGATTTAGCTTCTCTTTGGACGTTCTGATTGAGAAAAAACGCAGCTCTAGCCGGGCTAAAGCGAGTATTTTTCGATTGAATAACGTTCAAAGAGGAGCTGAAGCAGAGATGCTAAAATCGCAAACAATTTCGTGCACGTTCCTAAGGTGTATTGAGTGAGACAATTCTCATATCGAAATCTTGCTCGAATTCTTAAGTACTGTTCATTTGTCTTACTACTTTCTTGTGCAGCGGTTCCCTCAAATAGTGAATCGCTCAGTACGGGATTGTTATGGGAAATCGAATCCCCGCAGTTAGCCGTTAAAAGTTTCCTTTTCGGCACTATACACTCAGAAGA
>CALZHW010000230.1 GCA_945787125.1 uncultured Ectothiorhodospiraceae bacterium | reverse complement strand
TCGTAGAGCAAATCTAGATTTGAGCGCAATCCTTATTGTGATTGCCGAAAATATCGATATTGCTCTACGGATCAAGAGCTTGTGCTGAGTAGGTGCGAGCACTTGCAGGATTTAGGTATTACGCCAAGTGCATGGAGAATAACTTGCTCGACGTTACAAGACTCTGAATTTATTATATAAATCAATAAGCACTGAGAGGATTCATAAGCCCCACTTTGCGTTCATAATGTTATGTACATAATGTTATGCAACACATCTTCCGCATAAAATCATCTATACTTCGGCACACACTCAATTCGCAGCCAATAATTTGATGATTTATGCAGAAGAAGATTAAAAGACGTACAGCTACACCGGCATCCAACACGTTCCCGGAAACCCTACATCCTGTGCTTAAACGAATATATATGAATCGCGCAGTTTGCGACCCGGCTGAATTGGATAAGTCACTTAACAAGCTACTGTCTTTCACGCTGTTAAAGAATATTCAAAAGGCTGTGGAGGTTTTAACTCTGGCGCTAGAAAAACAAATGCGCATTGTTATCATTGGTGATTTTGATGCCGATGGAGCGACCAGCACCTGTATCGCGGTAAAGTGCCTGAAACTGCTGGGAGCAACTCATGTTAACTACCTGGTGCCAAATCGTTTCAAATACGGTTATGGTCTGACCCCTGAAATTGTTGCCGATGCTTACGAAATGTTTCAGCCGCAGCTGATCATTACCGTTGATAACGGCATTGCGAGCCTGGCAGGGGTTTCGGCAGCTAACGAACGTAACATAAAAGTGTTGGTGACTGATCATCATTTGCCCGGCGCTACGCTACCCGCCGCTGAAACGATTGTTAATCCAAATCAACCTAATGATGACTTTCCCAGTAAAAATTTAGCGGGTGTTGGGGTTATTTTTTATGTAATGTTAGCGCTGCGCGCTCATTTAAGAACGGAAAATTGGTTTACCGCAAACAACATTCCTGAACCTAACCTTGCCACTGTATTAGATATCGTCGCACTGGGTACCGTGGCTGATGTTGTTCCATTGGATCAAAACAATCGCATCCTGGTAAACCAGGGGTTAAAGCGCATCAGAGCGGGGCATGCCTGCCCGGGAATAACAGCGCTACTAGAAGTTGCTAATCGACATCCAGCCAACCTGGTTGCCAGCGATCTTGGTTTTGCCATCGGACCGCGGCTCAACGCTGCGGGTCGTTTGGAAGATATGAGCATCGGCATTCAATGTTTGTTAGCGGAAAACCTGCTCGAAGCACGTCAATATGCACAGCAATTAAATGCGCTCAATGAAGCACGCAAACATATAGAGCGTGATATGCAACAAAAAGCCATGCTGGATTTGGATACATTGCATTTAGAGGATAACAAGCAATTGCCCAATGGTTTGTGCTTGTTCGACCCTGAGTGGCACCAGGGCGTCATTGGGATTCTTGCTTCACGCATCAAGGATCGGTTTCATCGGCCTGTCATTGTCTTTGCAAAAGAAAACGATACGTGTATTAAAGGCTCTGCTCGCTCAATTCCAAATATTCATATTCGTGATGTGTTGGACAGCATAGCAACGACTTTTCCAGGATTAATTACTAAATTCGGCGGTCATGCAATGGCCGCTGGACTCTCCATGCCGCACGATAACTATGCTGAATTCATGCAACGTTTTGACGAGGAAGTTAGCCGACACATGCAGCCTGAATATCTCGATAATATTGTCTTTTCTGATGGTGAGTTGGATAAAACTGATTTTGACATAACGCTGGCGGAGATATTGCGAGCTGCAGAACCTTGGGGGCAAGCCTTTCCGGAGCCATTGTTTGATGGCGTATTTCAGCTCAGTCAGCAACGAATCGTTGGCGAAAAACATTTAAAGATGGTTTTGAAACCTTTGCGAACCAATCTTTCTATTGATGCGATTGCATTTAACGCAATCGATAGTCTCACATCTGCGCTATCCATTGGCGACGAAATTCGTGCTGCTTTCAAGCTTGATGTGAACGAATTTCGTGGCGCCAGAAATCTACAACTTTTAATTGAGCACATTGAGATCTGCTAATAATTCATTATCGAAGGTTCAAATTTGCAAAAGTGCCATCTTCTAGTTACGGGAAATAGTTTGAACTCCGATTATGAGTAATAAAAATCAAAAATCATCCAGTTTTGTGCACTTTTACCTGTTTATAGGATTTCGGGATTTCAAAAAAATCATCGGGAAAGATGATTTTTTGACGATATTCCAGTAAAAATCGCTGATACCCATCGGCGCTCCATTCTCGATAGGGAAAGCCAAATTCAAACCGTTTGCCAGGATCAAAAACATTAATCGCATTTGCGCAACTGCTGCCTCCCTCCTCCAGTTTGCTGACTTCAGAGTTGCTGGCCAACGCTTGATAATACTCAGCCAGAGCAATATTTTCGTCCTGTAGAATATTTTCCAAGGTGACAACGTTATAACAGGCTTGATCATTCAATAATAATTTATGGTGCTTAGCGGGTGCGCGATCATTCGTTGTAGAGCGCATAAGTGCATTACTATCTTGTGACTCAATGCGCCAAGCATTTGCCAGGCCATCTGGGACGCTATCACGTGAATCACCTTTGATAAATTTTTTGACGCGTTTTTCATCCGCTTCAACCTGAAAGATCTGACCTTTTCTTCGGTCATACAAGGTGAATGTCTGAGCGGCTTTGCCTTCGTCCAAGCGGATAAAGTCAGTCGTTATGATGACCCGCAATTGACGCTCCGCTTGCGTTGTTGAGCTTTCGTTAAAGGTCAATATGGTGCCAGCATTTTTAGGTATTTGCGGCTCAGCTGAGCCAATATTTGCACCCGGTTTTTGAATTAATGCACAAGCGTTGATTGATAACACCACAATCAATAATATCAATAAAGTTTTCATTTGGCGCATGTATCCAACAACTCCAATTCTACTTGAGTGAAGCCGGCTTTTAGTCGGGCGAACTCATTAAAGGGTTTTCTGATTTTATCGCTAGCGTATTGCTGAATCAAGTTACCAAATGTTTCAACAGGATCAAGCCCGCGTTTTTCACACAAGTGATTAAACCATTGACTGCCGACCTCGACATGGCCGATTTCATCGTGATAAATGATCTCCAATATCTCAGTAGCGCGCTGATAATTGTGCTGTTTGAATTTGCTAATAATCGTGGGTGTCACATCCAGCCCGCGTGCTTCCAATACTCGCGGCACCAGTGCCATACGTACCATCACATCATGGGCTGTTTCGCTTACCATATTCCATAAGTCGTTGTGCGCCTGAAAACTTCCATATTGATAACCCATTTCTCGTAAATAATCATCGATCAAACTGAAGTGATACGCCTCTTCCTTCGCAATTTTCGCCCAATCCAGATAGTATTGAGTTGGCATGAAGGAAAATCGATACACTGCATCCCAGGCTATGTTTATGGCATTAAATTCTATGTGGGCAAAAGAATGAATGAGTGCAGCGTGCCCTTCCAAACTGGCAATTTTCCGTTTGGGCAATTGATAAACTGGCACTAACTCGGGCTTTTCTGGAAACCCAGCAGTACAGGGCGAATCAACTGGCATTCTTTTGTCGATCACTAATAAATCTTCTTGCAATTCCTGGTATAACTGCAGGCTCAACTGTATTTTTATTTGTGGATCGGTCGCTTGCAAACAGGCTAACGCTCTGCGCCGCAAAGATTGGCTTATCTTATTATCTTTCATTTTGTTATTATACTGAATAATGATGCCTAATTTAACTTAAACCTAGAATCTTCAAGTGATCATACGTGCACAGTGTAAGAAATTGATTCGTAGAGCAAATCAAAATTTGAGTGCAATCCTTATTGTGATTGCCGAAAATTTAGATATTGCCATACGGATCAATCGCTTATGCCGCGTATGTGCGAGCACTTGCAGGATCTAGGTTAACTTTTTAATGATTGATAATGACTCATTCCACCTTAATTGAAGTCGTCTTACTGCTGCTGATTTCAGTAGTCAGTGTCGTGATGTTCAAACGACTCAACCTGCCACCGATTTTGGCGTATTTATTTGTCGGCATATTAGTGGGTCCGCATGCTTTGGGTTGGGTGGCTAACGATGATAGTCGACGTCTGCTCGCTGAATTTGGCGTCGTGTTTTTGATGTTTACCGTTGGCCTGGAGTTTTCTTTGCCTCAGTTAAAAGCGATGCGCAAAGAAGTACTGGGTACAGGTGGTGCGCAAGTGGGCATCACAACGCTGGTGATTGGTGTTATTGTTTTTCTTTTAGGTGCGTCAGTTGAAACTGCGTTTATTGTCGGCGGTATCATTGCTTTATCGTCAACCGCGATCGTGATCAAACAGCTCACTGAGCAGCTCGAAATAAATTCACGCCACGGTCGACTATCAGTGGCCATTCTGATTTTTCAGGATCTTGCTGTCATTCCGTTTCTTATCATTATTCCGATGATAAATTCCACTGGCGACAACAGTATTGTCCTTGAACTTGCCTTGGCCATGCTTAAAGGCATTGCGTTTATCGGCATTATGCTAGCTGCGGGTCACTGGTTATTGCGTCCACTTTTTTATGAAGTCGCGCGCCAACACTCCTCCGAACTGTTTACCTTAACCATTTTATTATTTTCAGTCGCCGCTGCGCTGGTCACTGAATTAGCGGGCTTGTCACTCGCCTTAGGGGCTTTTATTGCGGGAATTATGCTCGCTGAGACAGAGTTCAAACACCAAGTTGAAGTAGATATTCGACCGTTCCGTGATGTGTTGTTGGGGCTATTTTTCATTACCATCGGTATGCTGCTGGATATCAGCCAATTACCAGCAATTTTACCGCAAGTATTACTCGCGGTTATTGGATTAATTATTCTCAAATTCGTCATCATTTTTTTTATAAGCCGCCTGTCTGGTTTTGAAAACGGTGTTGCATCACGTACCGGCTTAGTCT
>CALZHW010000229.1 GCA_945787125.1 uncultured Ectothiorhodospiraceae bacterium | reverse complement strand
CAATGAGCGTCAGCTTACGATCGAGTGCAGCTTGGGTGATATCCCGTTGCTGTACACAATGCACATAGCCCCAAAGTGTTCCGCCTTCGCGAAGTTCTTGTAAATCAGCTAATACTGGCTTAGCAATGATAACCGCGCCAATGTCGGCCAATAATTCGTGGCGTGTGGCGATGCCACCTGTCTGAGCGGCGATTTCCGAGTCTACGATACCGAATGGTGCTCCATAGCCCTCCTCAAATATTAGCTGGCGACGAATTTGTTCAGGAAGGCGTGACAAATGCTCTGGATGGATTGGAACACGTCGCTCATCTTCTTTTTTTGAAGTCCCTATGACTCCCAATGTCAATTTACTCATATCATTTCCTTTCTCTTGAGAAAATTAAAGCTTGTGACTTCATGAAAGAATTATCAACAGTCCTAATGGGCTTCCTTATCCTTATCCAATCTTTTACAGAGCAATATTTTCAATTGTGTGAATTCAGGCCGATTCAAATCATTCTAAAGCCTAACGTTTTAATAAGCGGCGCGTTTTTTTGCATCCGATTGATTTACTTGTTAGCGCTATATTTTAGGCTCAATGTTATCTCTCCCGTTGGCTCATGAATTTTTTCTTCAATCAATTCAAAACCATATTGCGAATAAAATTTACGGCCAATAGAGTTCTTTTCAAATACCTCTACCTCGAGGTCGCCGTGTAGCTCTTGAGCCTTATCCATCATCAACTTACCTATTTTCTTGCCATGATGTTCTGGCTGAAGAAATATTGCACCAATTTCATTACCGATTAACGCTATAAATCCAGCAACTTGATTATCGACCTCCACGACCCACGTATCAGCATTGGGCAAATATAATTCTGGAATATCCTTCCTTACTTGCGCCTGAAAGTCTTCCTTTAGAAATGGATGAGCAATCTTTGATGCATTTTCCCAAGATGAGAGAACGCCATTTAGGTCGGCTTCTGAATATTGACGAATAGTGTGTGTCATTTTATTTTCCTGTAACGCTAACGACCTGCGTGAGAGACGCCCCACCAAAACTTAACCATCAAAGGCCGCAGCAGACATTCGCCTCCTTCTCAACGCATTTGTTATGCATTTATGTCTGTCCATACAGCATATTCATTGCCGTTGGGGTCGCCAAAATGAAAACGACGGCCACCAGGAAACGCGAACATTGGTTTTAAGATTGAGCCGCCAGCTGCTTCGATTTTTGATAGCGTTTGTTCAATATCTTTACTGAAAAAAACTATAAGGGCACTACCTGCTTCAGTAGAAACAGATAAATCAGATTTGAAAAAGCCACCGTCAATGCCCTCATTAGCGAAGGCACTATATTCAGGGCCATAATCAACAAACGACCAGCCAAATACTGTAGCGAAAAAAATTTTTGTTTTTTCAATATCCTTTGATGGAAATTCTACGTAATTAATTTTCTCGTGATCATTCATTTCTTTAATCCTGATTTATGCATAACGACCAAGCTCACCCGACGAAAACCGCAACGCGGTTTTTGGTCGGGTGGAGCGCCTGGTTATATTTCAATTTCAATCCCTTCCGCCCTTAGCATTTCCTCAAGCTCTTGATAGCCATCAAGCTCAAGGACCAGACGCCCTTTTTCAGACTTTGCGACTTTAGCCCAATGCTCATTTTCAAGCGCACCTACCATTGCATAAAGAAAGTTTAAGCTTGGCTTGGTGCTACATTCTTTTTTAAGTTTTATAAAGACTCTTACAGCACCAATTTCCTGGAGTTGCTCTTTAGTATGAATGCCAATTTCATTTAAGCACCTTTCTGACTTAGGACCAAGACCTTTAAGCTTACTCAATTCGCCCATGATTACGTTGCCTTTGAAATATAACGCCGCATTAAGGGGCGTTTTACAGTGTTATTTGGTTGTGTGAGAATAAAACGTAGCGGCATGGAACACAACCAAATGACGCTGTAAAAGGTCCCATTGAATGTATTATTAGGCCTATTTTCATGACTTAACTAATCTGTATGCAACTTGTTATTAAAGTTATGATATTCATGGTTGTAAATTGATCATTTCTTGTTTCAAGTTAGAATTTGGATGCTATGATATCTGTTTTATTTATGTTGCTAACTTAACACAATAAATTGTCCGAAAACACTTTATTGCTGATTGGTTGTATAAGTGTTGAACACGGTTAAATTAGACAACTCTACTTCGCTGGGAGCTTCAAATTCCTTTTCCATGTAATCAAACATCATGGGGGTGACTTCAAAAGCAAACGTATCTCCCTTTTCTACATTGCGAGCCAATACGCGGCGGCGACGTTCATCGTGTGGTGCAATCACGTAATGCAACACAGAGGAAAGGCATACTTGTTGGGCTAGCTGTAAAAATTCGTCGCGATTGATTGTTTTTATAAAGCCTAAATCTAGAACAATGTTACCGCCGTTTAACGCTACTTCTTTTGCCGTACTCCATATTTGTTGTTCACAACGTTTTACGCGTGTCATTATCCAATTTAAGTTTAGTGGCTTAGGAAGATCTGGACCGTATAATTGGATCATCCAGTCATCGATTGAAAAGTGAGTTCCATTGTTTATTCTCGCTAATTTTCGCGAGTAGGTTGATTTCCCTGCACCTTGTGGACCAAAAACTAAATGAACGTTACCTTTGCTTATTGAATTATTCAATTTATTCCTCGTTTATAGATTTAAATATTTCTAATAGGTCATTGATACTTGCACTATCTATTCGTCTTAAAAGATACTTGGATTTTTCGTTTAAGGTTGTTGATGCATCACGAAATATTTTCTCTCCAGCTGTTGTAATTCTAACTAGACTTACTCTGGCATCTCTTGGATTATTTTCTTTTTTTACCAAGCCGATTTTTTCCATTGGCATCAACATTCTTGTTACTCCGGATGCTGTTCGACCAATTGAGTCTGCCAAATCTATTCGGCGTTGAGTCTTATTTGGTGCCTTCATCAAGTGAAATAACACCATGTATTCGGTAAATCCTATGCCATGAATAGCGCTTAGGCTTACATCAATTTTTCGAGAAATCGATGTGCTATTCATCCAAAGGTGTATGACGGCATCAGTATGCTGGGGGAGTTTTTGCATAAATAAACTTCACTATTGCTTGATTAGTCAAGTATCATACAAGAAGTATAATATGTCAAATACTTTGTTTCTAGGGAAGGAAAATACTTATGGTGTCCAAATGACGATACAATATATGTTTTTTTATTGGTTTTGATTTTTCTGTAGGCCACCGGGTAGGTTGAAGGCCTCGCGGCCTCCTTCCTCCCTCAGAACCGTACATGCCTGTTTCCAAGCATACGGCTCAAGCATGATTAACACCCATTCGATGGATGCACCTAGTACGTGATAATCTGTAAAAGATTAACAGAGTGTGTTGCATTGCGCCACGCCTTTACGTCTAGATTTGACAATCCGAATTCGCAGGTACCTACCATTTAATATGGTGTTGGGCCGCTTGTAGTGATAAAAACACTACTCATTTTAAACTTGCTCCAACTAAAGGTTTACGAATTCCCCTTTGCCAAATCACACCTGCGGGGCATTGCGCCCACTTAGGAAATCAGCTCTCCTTGCGGAGGGAACAAATCTTGAATCCCTAGCAACTCCATTACAGGGAAGCATTCGCTTTTTCCAGCATCTGTTACCTACATATTCTTCCACGTCAGTTACCATCAGCATACTCAAGGATTTATACGTTGCGTTACCTTGAGGAATATATAGGCTTACCGTATATCACTAATTCTACAAGCAAACTGGGTTAGGATGTTTCTGTATACCGACCGATCATTAGAGTGTGTACATGGGGAGGAGAATCAGGCTTGATATATTGAATTATCAATCAATCTCAGCTTATCCCGCAATGCCTTGCTCTCCACCTTTCCTTCTTCAATTTTTTTAACAGCGACACTTACATGCAGACAAATCACGTTCAATTTTTTTTGCTACACTCGTTAAAGTTACACTTCTTTTATCAACAACAAACCAGGCGATTAATCCTCTGGCTTCAGATAATTTTCGTTGACGGCCTGGTTTACTGAGTTCTTTCTCCTTAACATCGCAAATAGTACACACAGCATCAACTATTTTTTCTACGGTGGGTGGTTTAATGGGTTTGGCTTCCAATTGTTTAAAAATATTTTCCGCAAATTCGTCTCCACCCAAAAGTTGACCACCTAAATTGCCGGAATGAAATTCTTTTCGGTGCTGCTCTCCCACGCCCTCTGCGATAAATTTGCTATATTGTCAAATACAGGCCGCACGCTGATGACTAAAATACCCATAAACCCAATCAGTGGTAAGCCAAGGAAGTGTTTCTTTACCCATGTAAGCATGATGACTACTCCAGACATAATCATCGACCTGTTTCACCAAACCCGCTCTCACAGGATTTAAATGGATGTAACGAATAAGTTCAAGTAAATGTTCATCAGCATCTATCAGGATAGCTTTAAAACGACCTTGAAACAAATGACACATGCGTTTTTGATGCTTATTGATCCAACGCGTGTAACGAAAAGATAAGTTTTGCATGATTTTTGACAGCGGCTCATCAGCAACCTGTATCAACAAGTGCACATGATTTGTCATGCAGCAAAAACCATGTACGCGATGACCGTAACGAGATATCCCTCGCTGCATTAATAGAAAAAAATGATTTCTATCTTCCGCACTAAAAAAAATATCTTGCCCGCCGTTTCCTCTAAGCACTACATGATAAAATCCACCGGGGAGATGTATTCTTGGTTTTCTTGCCATGTGGGGAATGTAGCATAGAAAGACAAACAACTCAATATTTCAAGCCTGACCCCTTTTCGCATTGACTTTGGCCATGGCTGTTTGTAAAGCCTTATGTGAAATAGCGATTGCACCGTTCACGATGGTCATGCCAAGGAATTTAACGCGTTCAGAGCGAGCCAC
>CALZHW010000228.1 GCA_945787125.1 uncultured Ectothiorhodospiraceae bacterium | reverse complement strand
CGTTGTGCGGCATCCCACAGTGTTGTAGGCAATGATAAATTTTTTGGAAAACTGTGGTCATAAGCATTACCTTCAATAGAATCAGTGGGCTCAATTTTATTTTCAATTCCCCAAAGCCCTGACGCCAAAGCCGCAGATAGCGCAATATAAGGGTTAGCATCTGATGCGGCAATACGGTATTCCGCACGTTGAGATTTTTCGCTACCAGGAATTACCCGTATGGCGCAAGTACGATTCTCTATGCCCCAACTTGCTGACGTAGGTGCCCAAAACCCCGGGATCAAGCGGGTATAGGAATTAACGGTGGGCGCAATCATGCTAAGCAATTCAGGCATGAGTTTTTGTTGGCCTCCAATAAAATAACGCATGTTGTCACTAATATTATGCTTATTAGAGGCATCATGAAAAACGGCATCATCATTGCTATTTTTCAAGGAAAGATGAATGTGTCCACTTTGCCCCGGCCAGTCCTTGGACCACTTCGCCATAAAAGTCGCCAACATATTATTGCGTTGCACGATAACTTTGGTAAATGTTTTAAACAACGCGGCTTTGTCAGCAGCATTAATCACATCATCTACCGCGATGGCAGCTTCCAATACCCCTGGTCCGGTTTCTTCATGCAGACCTTCCAATGGAAAATCCATCGCTTGGCAGTTTTCCAAAATCTGATGATAAATATCACTGTCCACTGAGTTGCGCAAAACAGAATAGCCAAAATAACCGGGTGCAATGGGCTTGAGATTCTGATAACACTTTTCACGAATGGATTCACGGGTCTCATTGAATACAAAAAACTCATATTCCAGAGCCGCCAACACCTGATAACCCAGACCTGCCGCCCGCTCTGTAACGCGGCGTAACAAACCACGCGGGCAAATATTTTCCGCTTCTTGATCAAATTCTGCGAGAAAAAATAGCTGATTATCCTCAAACGGCAAATCCCGACAAGAAGCTGGAATTATTCGCGTCGAGGCATCAGGATAACCCGTATGCCAGCCGGTATATTCTACATTGTCATACAGTTGATCTTTAGAATCCCATCCCAACACAACATCACAAAACCCAAAGCCGTTATCCAGTGATGAAAAAAACTTCTCCCGTGACATGTATTTGCCGCGCAGAATACCATCCATATCAAAAACACCGACTTTGACATAACTTAATCCGCGCTCTTCGATGATATTTTTGGCATCTGCCGCCGATTTAACGTCTCTGGCATCCATGATATTCACTACCCCATTGTTATTGATCTATTGATATTGTGGCTGATTTTCATTATCTTTCAAGCTTATATAAACATGCAAGGTGAAGGCCGTGAAAATCGGGATACTACAATGTTGTTCAGTACTCCCCCAATTTCAACCACAGTTTGGCGATTATCCGGATATGTTTAAAGCCGCTTTTCGTGATATTGATGCAACATTTGAGTATCAAGTATATGATATTTTGAAAAATGAATTCCCAACTGACGTGAACGAATGTGATGCTTATATCACCACCGGCAGCCGACGAAGCACCTACGAGATCCTGGACTGGATTGCGCCGCTAAAAAAATTGTTCCTGGATTTGGATCAAGCTCAGAAGAAATTGGTGGGAATCTGTTTCGGCCATCAGTTATTAGCTGATACGTTTGGCGGTCGCAATGAAAAATCAAACAAGGGTTGGGGAGTGGGGATTTCTCAAAACAAAATCCTGCTGCGTAAATCCTGGATGAAGCCACCACTGGAAGTGCTAAACATTATAGTTTCGCATCAGGATCAGATCAGCGAACTGCCGCCTGAGGCAGAACTGCTCGCCAGCAGTGATTTTTGCCCCTATTACATGATTCAATTGGGAGAAAATATTCTATCCATTCAAGGACACCCTGAGTTCAGTAAAGAATATTCCCGAACATTAATGCAACACCGCGTCACCATGATCGGCGAACCTACGCTATCAATCGCAGAAGAATCATTAAAACTGGAAGTACATAGTCGCATATTGATGCAATGGATAATCAATTTTTTAACTCACAATCGGAGTTAAACCTTTAAACCTATAATATACCGATGTAAAAATGCCGCCTTGCTTGCTTTAAAGTATTAAGTATAAAACGCAGATGTAGATTGCCAGCATAACAAGCAACTTAATGCCACCCGCTAAGGTAAGTTCTCTATCGATATTACTTGGTTGCACCATAATCTGCAAAATATCACCTTGATCCCCACTCTGACCCCCACCCTGCATACCACCCTCTAGTAGGTACCCTTCTTTTAACTTGCCATCAATAAGTTTGTTTAGCTGTTCTTTTGATTCCGCTTTCAACGTTATCCGTGTGTCGATCATGTAAACTCCACATTTTTTTCACTGACCATCCTCTTAATCTTCACCGCTTTTTCAAAATGATCGAGCTGATTCTCCTTTATCCACCATTCAGCAGCCTCCATTAACAATTCTGGATCATCATTCTTGTTCGCGAAAAATGCATAAAATGACAAACCTACATCCGAACCTTTATTTTTAATCTTAGTTTCACAAATTTCAACTATTTGTTGTCTTAAGCTTTCTCGCATAATTCAATTCTTACCTCGTGAAAATTTTGCCAGTTATCTAGATAGCCTGCGACTATTGGTTAAAATATTATCATGATTGAGGACTTGAAATCAAAAACAGCCAAGGAAGCTGCATTTCAGCCCTATTCCTGTTGCTTAGTACTCACCTACCATTTACCATTGATTCGGATCTATTGCTATTGAGTTTAGCATCACTAGCATGAAAACTTTATACTCTAATTTCGGAGCTTAAACTATTCCCGTAATAGTAAGGTTTTGGTGCTACGAGTGCTGGAAGGTGGGCTCTTCAAGCACCGAAACTTAAGTTAATTAGAATGCTTTTCAGTGGAGCACCTCATTTACATGAATTACTTATGCGCGCTTTAGTCAGTTATTATAACACTCAGAAAAATACAGTACGCTTTACGTGTATCAGTATTTTTCTATGTCGAATTATATTTTATGGATTAGCCAGTTCTTTGATATTGCCTTTCTGTGCCATGGCAGGGGGCAGTCCTGAAACAACGCTGGTCGTGGTCAATGCCCACTCCCCGCTTTCCATACGAATTGCCAACGAGTATGTACACTTGCGAGGTATTCCAGATAATCACGTCTTGTGGCTGGAGGGAGCGCCTTCACTTGATGCTATTACAATTGAGGATTTTCGTAAAAAAATCTGGTCGCCTATACGCGATTTCATTAATTTGCATAAACTCGACGAAGAGATTGATGTTATCACCTATTCGGGCGATTTTCCTTACGCAGTGAATTTTACTTCTGATCTTAAGGCCAACAAGTTCAAAAGAAACA
Organism: uncultured Ectothiorhodospiraceae bacterium; assembly: GCA_945787125.1. Lineage (GTDB taxonomy): Bacteria > Pseudomonadota > Gammaproteobacteria > S012-40 > S012-40 > CALZHW01. The sequence continues at coordinate 1,638 of CALZHW010000228.1, read as the reverse complement.
AGTATCAGGGCAACATCGCCTCGCTCACAGCGCTGACCTATTTTGCCCGACGGGTTGAAGTGAGAAATATTGGGTATTTAGGGGTGAACTATTATTACAGGGATTTTGCGGGCCCGAAAATAAAAGCAGAAAAAATTCAGCCCATTTCCTTTCCACTTCTGGAAGTAAAAGAAGCCAAGTCTCTCAGACACAAGGCACAACAATATTTAAATCGCCAAGACCCAAAAGCAGCAATAAACACTTATCAAAAAATTCTGGACAGTTATCCTAATGATCCATTGAACTGGTACAATTTGGCTCGCGCTCAAGCTGCAATAGAAGAGTGGGACAAAGTATTAAAAAACCTGACTTTGGCCGTTGATTATGGATGGGCCAAGAGTTTGCAAACTGGCAGGGATAGATATTTTAAATCGCTTCATGCAGAACCGAAATTCCAAAAGTTAATGAATAGAATGGAAACAGCCTATGGGCCATTCCTACTCACCAGCGGCTTTCGAAATCATTATGTTTGGTCAAGTGCCGACCTGACTTTATGGGAACCTGCCGATTCCCTGGATCAATATTATCTATCAACAATGCTGGCTTATACAGGAGCCCGAGGTAATAGCTTTTCTGAAATCAAAAGTTATCTCACGACAGCAGCATTAAGTGATGCTAGCCAACCAGATGGTACCGTTTATCTGCTTGAAAATAGAAATGTGCGCTCAACAACCAGACAAACACTTTTTCCGGCCACCCTGACCGAACTTGCCAGGCGCAAGCGTAAAGCAGAAGTTCTGTATAACGGAAAGGACAATCAAAACGGCATACTTCCCATTGCCAAGACCGATGTGATTGGTGCCGTGATTGGTTACGAAAATTATGAATGGAAAAAGACGAATAGCCGCTTACTTCCGGGCGCTATTGCCGAGACCCTCACCAGTTATGGCGGGGATTTCAACAAGGCTAAACAGACCAAACTGACCGAATTTCTCCGCTATGGCGCAGCGGGTTCCAGTGGTGCCGTGGCAGAACCTTTCTCTTTTCAGGAAAAATTTCCAGTCCCATTAATTCACGCTTGGTACGCTGATGGCAGCTCGCTCGCGGAGTCATTTTACCAAAGCATCAAAGTACCTTATCAACTTATTATTGTCGGCGATCCACTGGCTCGACCCTTTGCAGCATTTGCTGACATAAAACTGAAATCCCCACTACTAACGCACCCTTGGTCAGGGACCGTGACTATTCACACGGATATCCAGCCGGCGCCGGGAAAAGCAATCAGCCATATTGAGTTTTGGGTTGATGGCCAGTACCAATTCGATGTACCGTTCGATGAAACTTTCTCGTGGGATACGAGAACTGTAACAGATGGCAGTCATGACATTCGACTGGTTGCCGTTGAAGATAGCGGCATCGAAACTCGCTCGTCTAACCGTTTTACTGCACGAGTATTTAACAATCATCATCGGATCGAGATTGAAAACGTCAGTCGAGCGGTTACCTATAGCGACACTGTTGAAATCAGCGGAACAGCAGTAGATGCAAAAAAGGTTGAGATCATACACGGCTATCGCATCTTAGGCTCGGTAATCGTAGAAAATTCACGATGGCGAATTACGGTTCCAGCCAAGATGCTTGGAATCGGTCCAATATCAT
>CALZHW010000227.1 GCA_945787125.1 uncultured Ectothiorhodospiraceae bacterium | reverse complement strand
GCATTCGTCAATCTATTAAACTGACGATTAGCTAAACCATAGCGTTTTGCTAAGTTTTTTAGTTTTTTAGCATCTGTGTTTAAGGTGGAATACGCCAAATAAGCAGATGGCCCACCACAAGCGCGACTGCCGACTGCAAGCGCCCGGCATTGCTTTTGAGTCTCACAACGGGCATCACCAATGGTTTGCTGGATTTGTGCCATTAAGTTGTTCATACTATCTTCTGCTTTTTTGATTTCCGGGTCGTCGTTTGCCTGCAAACTTGCAGCCTGTATGCAGAGACAAATAGCAGTACACAGTGCCAGCCAGAATTTCTGAGAGCGGTAAAATGTCGAATAATATTTAATCATAGCTAATCAATCTTCTCTCGTAGTTGTTTGTTTTACAGTCTGCTTCAATTTTGTTCTATTCATTGCTGAAGGTTTTGTTTCACATACTTTTGTTGGTAATTTTCGTGTAAAATCGGCCTCAGAAAGCTGTCATTAAGCCGTCATCAACCAAAGTTAAGGATATATTACTCGATGAGCGAGGAGCCTGTTAAAAAACCGACAAATTTTATACGTCATATCATAGATGCTGATCTCGAAAATGGCAAAAATGAGGGGCGCATTACCACCCGTTTCCCACCAGAACCTAATGGATATTTACACATCGGTCATGCTAAGTCCATCGTTTTGAATTTTGGTATCGCCGAAGATTATAACGGTCGTTGCAATTTACGGTTTGATGATACCAATCCACACAAGGAAAACTCGGAATTTGTTGAAGCCATCAAAGCCGATGTTCATTGGTTGGGCTGTGATCCCAAAGAAAATATATTTTTTGCCTCTGATTATTTTGAAAAATTGTTTGCTTATGCGGTTGAGCTGATAAAAAAAGGCAAAGCCTACGTTTGCGATTTAAGTGCAGAACAAATCCGTGAATATCGCGGTACGTTAACCCAAGCAGGTAAAAACAGCTCTTACCGGGATCGTTCGGTAGAAGAAAATCTGACGCTGTTTAATGCCATGCGCAACGGCGATTTTGCAGATGGGGAAAAAGTATTACGCGCTAAAATAGACATGAGCTCAGGCAATATAAACCTGCGTGACCCAACTATCTATCGTGTTCGTCATGGTATTGTGCATCATCAAACCGGCTCGCAATGGTGCATTTATCCGATGTATGATTATACGCATTGCATCTCGGATGCGTTGGAAGGTATTACTCACTCTTTATGTACCTTGGAATTTGAAGACCATCGCCCACTGTACAACTGGTTTTTGGAGCAGTTGGATGTGCCGCATCATCCTCGGCAAATTGAATTTTCCCGGCTTACTCTCGAACATACCGTTACCAGCAAGCGTAAATTAAGTGAGTTGGTAGAGCAGGGTTTCGTCGAGGGTTGGGATGATCCGCGTATGCCAACCATTGCTGGCATGCGACGTCGTGGTTATTCAGCCGCCTCGATTCGTGAATTTTGCAATCGTATTGGTGTCACTAAAGCGCACAATGTGGTCGAAATGGCGATGCTGGAAGACTGTATACGTAGCGATTTAAACGACAATGCACCACGTCGTATGGCTGTATTAAACCCGCTTAAAGTAGTGATTACGAATTACGATGATAGCAAAGTTGAAGATTTGCTATCGGCTAATCATCCGCAAAATGAAGAATTTGGCAAGCGCAGCATTCCATTTTGCAATGAAATTTATATCGACCGCAGTGATTTTGCAGAAGTACCACCGAAAAAATACAAGCGTTTGATACCCGGCGGCGAAGTTCGCTTGCGTAATGCTTATGTTATACGTTGTGATGAAATGATTAAAGACGAGCAAGGTGAGTTGATTGAGTTGCGCTGTTCGGTTGATGCAGATACTTTAGGTAAGAACCCGGAAGGCCGTAAGGTCAAAGGGGTGATTCATTGGGTTTCTGCAAAACACGGTATATCAGCCGAAGTTAGATTGTTTGACCGCTTGTTTAGTCATCCAACGCCCGATAATACAAAAGATGGCTCGGATTATACGGCTCACATTAACCCTGAAGCGTTACGCACTTTGAGTCATTGTGTGTTGGAAAACAGTTTAGCGAGCGCTGAAATAGGTCAAGGTTTTCAGTTCGAACGTGAGGGATATTTTTGCCTGGATCCTGCGAAAACAGCCGATGGACGACCTGTTTTCAATCGAACGATTACGCTTAGGGATGTCTGGGCAAAAATGCAATCTAAGTGAGGCATAAATAAGTGGCGCAATTGAATCAAACACCACGTCGAATAAAGTCGCTGTCTGCGCAACTTGCCAATCAAATTGCCGCAGGCGAAGTCGTCGAGCGACCCGCTTCGGTCGTTAAAGAGCTGATTGAAAATAGCATCGATGCTGGTGCCACAGAAATTATTTTGGATATTGAGCAAGGTGGTATACGCTTGATTCGTATCCGGGATAATGGCAGCGGGATTTATAAGGATGACTTATCGTTGGCGCTGAGCCGTCATGCCACCAGTAAAATCTATCAGCAAGAAGATTTGGAGCGGGTCGCAAGTTTAGGATTTCGTGGTGAAGCCTTGCCCAGTATTAGTTCGGTATCGCGGCTTGAAATGCATACCCGCACGAAAGATGATGAGTCCGGTTGGCAAGTGCAGGCAGACGGCCGTGAGCAATTGGCCGAGCTGCAGCCAGTAGCGCACCCCGTCGGCACCACAATCGAAGTGCGGGATCTTTTTTACAATACGCCCGCGCGTAGAAAGTTTTTGCGCACAGAAAAAACCGAATTCAATCACCTGGAAGATGTCGTTAAGCGAATTGGCTTGAGCTTTTTTGATGTTGGCATTCAATTAAAACATAATCAAAAAATTGTGTTTAATCTGCAGGCGGCAAAAAATCGAGAAGCCATGGAGCGTCGGGTTGCCAGTGTGTGTGGCAAACCGTTCATTGAAAGTAGCGTGCATGTGGAAATGGCTGCCGCCGGGTTAAAAATCCATGGTTGGGTAGGGTTGCCAACCTATACCCGCAGTCAAGCTGATCAGCAATATTTCTACGTCAATGGTCGCATGGTAAAAGATCGTTTAGTCACCCATGCTATTCGCCAGGCTTATCATGATGTGATTTTTCATGGCCGGCACCCAGCCTATGTTTTATATTTAGAACTCGACCCAGCTCTGGTGGATGTAAATGCCCATCCGGCGAAACACGAAGTGCGGTTTCGTGAAGGCAGAATGGTTCATGACTTCGTTTTTCGCAGCTTGCACGAAGCTTTGGCGCAAGTTGGACCGGAAAATCAGGCAAATGCGGCTAATTTATCTGCCGCACACTTATCTTCCGCGAACAATGATTTGCCGAACACCTTGAGTCAGCCAGTTGCAGATGTTCATTCAAACGCAAGTGCAGGCGCTAACGCCAGTTCAACTTTTGGTTTAAACCCCAGCCTAAACTCCAGCTCGAGCGGTAGTTACCCACCGCAAATTAAAGAGCAAAGCAGCATGGCGTTTCAAGTGGCTGAGAAAATTTCAGCGTATAAAGCCTTGCACCCCAGCAATGATGTGTTAAATAATTCACCGGCGCCTGCAAATGGCAATGAACCATCACAAATTCCTGTATTAGGTTTTGCCATCGCACAACTTCATGGCGTTTATATCATTGCGCAAAATCAAAAAGGCATGATCATGGTTGATATGCATGCTGCGCATGAGCGAATTGTGTATGAGAGAATGAAAATCGCGCACGATGCACAGAATGTTATCAGCATGCCTTTACTTTTACCGTTGACTATTCGCTTAAGTGAAAAAGAAGTTACCGCCATCGAAGAACACAGTGCGACATTATCTGAATATGGCTTTGAGGTATCACTAATGGGTACGGATTCGATTGTGGTACGGCAAATCCCTACCCTGTTAAAAGATGCCAACATCGATAATCTCGTGCGCGATGTGGCGAGTGATCTTGTGCAATTTGGGGTCAGTGAACGAGTCAAAGAATTCAGCAACTCCCTGTTAGCCAGTATTGCCTGTCATGGCGCAGTTAGAGCCAATCGGCAACTCACCTTGCCCGAAATGAATGCTGTGTTACGCGACATGGAAGCCACCGAACGCAGCGGCCAATGTAATCACGGTCGACCAACCTGGGTGCAGCTGGAGATGAAAGATCTTGATAAATTATTTATGCGCGGACAGTAATAAAGAGGTTTAAAAATGTTAAAAATTTATAATACTCTCACCAAACAAAAAGAAGTCTTTAAACCTATTGATCCGCAAAATGTGCGTTTTTATGTCTGTGGTATGACGGTTTATGATTACTGCCATATCGGCCATGCCAGAGTATTGATCGTATTTGATGTGGTTAATCGTTATTTGCGCGAGAAATTTGGCCAGAATAAAGTTACCTATATTCGCAATATTACCGATATCGACGATAAAATTATTCAACGTGCCAACATAAATCAAGAAAAATACAGCACACTTACCGAACGTTTTATTGCCGAAATGAATAAGGATGCTGAGGCGCTGGATATCACCAAGCCGGATCAAGAGCCGCGAGCTACGATGCACATGAGCAGCATCATCGAAATGGTGCAAAAGCTGATTGATAAAGAGTATGCCTATCAAGCCAGCAATGGTGATGTCTATTTTTCAGTTAACAAATTTGCGACTTATGGCGCACTATCGGGTCGAAACCTGGAAGCTGACCAAGCCGGTGCGCGAGTTGATGTGGATGAAGCAAAAAAAGATTCGATGGATTTTGTTCTATGGAAAACGGCTAAACCCGGTGAGCCTGCCTGGGAATCGCCCTGGGGAACCGGACGACCCGGTTGGCACATAGAATGTTCTGCTATGGCGACTGAGTGCCTGGGAAATCATTTTGACTTGCACGGTGGCGGCATGGATTTGAAATTCCCGCATCATGAAAATGAAATCGCCCAATCCGAAGCTGCAACCGGTGAGTGTTTCGCCAATTACTGGATGCACAACGGTCATGTGATGGTTGACCAAGAAAAAATGTCAAAATCGTTGGGCAATTTTTTTACGGTTAGAGAAGTATTAAAACAGTATCAGCCTGAAGTCGTGC
>CALZHW010000226.1 GCA_945787125.1 uncultured Ectothiorhodospiraceae bacterium | reverse complement strand
ATTGGTAGGGTCGATACTTAATATTTTCTCATATTGATCGAGTGCGCTATCTCCCGGAGGCGTGGCCAAGTTACCGATGGCAATATAGACCTCGGCAGTTTCCAGCGCTTCGCTGATAGAGAGTCGTTGTTGTTCAGTTAAGTTGATTTGCGGCAACTCGGGTTGGGTGCTGACAGTGAACCAGCTATAACCAGCGACACCGGCCGTAAAAAACAATGCGGCAGCGGTGGCATACACCCATGGGGAACGTTTTTTGGGCAAAAAACCATTGAGGAAATCAATAACACTGGCTGTTCTTGCTTCGCGGTTAAACGCGAGTGAAGACTCAAGCGTTTGCCATTGTTTTTTACTGAGTTGATTGATGCGCTTAGGTTTGAGATGTTTATCTCTGGCTTTATTGGCGGGCATGCCATCAAAAGGATGACTGCCGGTGAGCAGTTTATAGATTACGCAGCCCAGTGCGTAAATATCGTCTCTTGCGTCAGGGTCCTTGTTTTCAAACATTTCGCAACTGGCGTAGGGCGGGGTTAATGCGCCGAGTGAGCCTGCATCAAATTCGTCCTGATCTTTAACCGTGCCTGGTATTTGTTTCGCCCGGGCAATGCCAAAATCCAGAACTTTGACAATGTTGTCTTTGGTGAAAAACACGTTTTCCGGTTTAAAATCAGAGTGAATAATATGTTTTGAATGCGCATAAGCCAGGCCGCGACACATTCCTTCAACATATTTGACCGTTTCTTCATAGCTGATACCGAGTTTGTGTTTAGCGATGATTTGATCCAGGGAGACGCCATCAAGGCATTCCATGGTCATGTAAATGGTTTCACCATCACGATCAAAATCATAGACGGTTACGATATTTGGATGGGCGAGTTTCTGAATTTGTTGTGATTCACGCTCCAGTACCAGGACCGACTGCAAGTGAGTTTTGAATATATTGCCTAACACTTTGATGGCTACGTAAGGATTTTTATTTTTTGCTTCTTGTTTGCGTAAATCCAGTGCCTTAAAAACAATGCTCATGCCACCTGAACCGATCACTTCTTTTAAGATGAAACGATCTTTAATAATACTACCGGTTTTGACTGACTTTGTTTTGCCTTTTGACCTTGCATCCAGCGCTGTGAGAGAGTTTGTGGCAGCTGATTGTGTATTAATTGCAGTTTGATCAGCGTCGTTGCTACGTTCAGCTGTATATTTAATGGCATGTGGATCAGCGATGACAGTGCCATCTAATTCGGTTTTATTGCTATTAACGATTGTTTGTTCATCGCTCATCACTACGGTGGCGTCATCAGTGGCAATAATTGTTTCGTCCTCAGCTGCAAGCACGGTTTTATCTACAATTTCTGTTTTATTGATGATGATTGTTTTGGCTGAGGCAGATCGTAGTAGCTGGCAAAGTTCTTCAAATAGATTTTCAGAAATTATTTTTTTAACCAACAAGGAATGTAGTGATGCTTTTATTGTTGCGTCGATTGTTGCATCATCGCTGGGTTCATTCTGTAGCCAGTCTTCAAATTGGCCGACGACCTGTGCAGCAGATATCTGCATGGTCTGATACTGCTCAACGAGATGTTCCAATGTTTGCATGAACTTTTCTGTTTCGTTGGTTTAATGGAGGTTGGCGGCTGGATTAAACGTCAGGCTCGTGATATGTTTTATTGGCATATAAGGTGTTTTCCATTAGCATTGCCACCGTCATTGGTCCTACGCCACCGGGGACAGGGGTAATCCATGCGGCTCTTTCCGCTGCTGCATCATGTTCCACGTCACCGGTTAATTTGCCGTTTGCCAGGCGATTCATGCCAATATCGATCACTATTGCGCCAGGTTTTATCCATTCACCTTTTATTAAACCCGGTTTGCCGACACCCACCACCAGAATATCGGCCTGGGATACAAATTCTACCAGGTTCGGCGTGAAGCGATGGCAGGTAGTCACTGTTGCGCCAGCGAGCAAGAGTTCCAGTCCCATTGGGCGCCCAACATGGTTTGAGGCACCTACAATAACGGCGTGTTTACTCTTGATGGGTTCACCGATAGATTCTAAAAGTTTCATCACACCATACGGCGTGCAGGATCGAAGTGTTGGGATTCTGGCTACCAGTCTACCGATATTATAAGGGTGAAACCCATCAACATCTTTGTGGGTTGCAATATGCTCGATGATATCTTCAGTCTCAATATGTTCGGGCAGGGGGAGCTGTACTAAAATGCCATCAATATCGGAATTATTGTTCAGTTCACTGACTAAATCCATCAACTCTTGTTGAGTTGTAACCGCAGGAAGGTCGTATGCCATCGATCGAATGCCCGCCACTTCACAGGCTTTCTTTTTATGGCTAACATAGACATGAGAGGCTGCATCATCCCCCACTATTATGACGGCGAGCCCAGGTTGTCGAAAACCTTTTGCAATACGTTGCTCAATTTCAGACTTTACTTTGTCTTTAACTTGCTTGGAGACGGCGATGCCATCAATTTTTCGTGCAATTGTACGGGTCATAGATATCTTATTTAACGTGATGAATCCTTGCCAGGATAATTACGATAGCAAAAAGCTAATGCATTTTATTGTTGTCGCTAGTGAAGCGGTATGATACCCAAAAAGCCTTTTGTCAGATAGCGAAATATTTTTTACTAAAAAGCGTAAAGATAATATTGACCTACATGCCCCTAGAAGGTATTATCTGCACCCGTTTTAGATGACGGCATCGGGGTATAGCGCAGTCTGGTAGCGCGCCTGCTTTGGGAGCAGGATGTCGGGAGTTCGAATCTCTCTACCCCGACCACTTTTTTACACCCAGATGGGATTGTTATCCGAATAATCCGGTTTATGCGCCCGTAGCTCATTTGGATAGAGCATCGGCCTTCTAAGCCGAGGGTAACAGGTTCGAATCCTGTCGGGCGCACCATTTTAGTGGTGGCTATAGCTCAGTTGGTAGAGCCCCGGATTGTGATTCCGGTTGTCGTGGGTTCGAGCCCCATTAGCCACCCCATTTTTTCTACACGTCTTCTATATATATCAATAGTGTCTCCAGATTTTAATGTTAAGCTCACAGAATTGAGCTTAACAATTTTATCGAGGCTGTCCAATGGAAAGTGCCACCTTTCATATTATTCTCTCCTTTTAGATACTTAACAAACTCCGCCGTGAGGCAAAAAAATGAGAAAACACCTTCTGACAAAGCTTGTTTTTTGTGGGAGAATAGCGGATATTTTTTTCAATATGTGCAGAATTCGCTCTGCCTTTGCTTTTTTATAGAGTTAGCTATGTCTAAATATGTTGTTTGTGCATTTTATCACTTTACCACGCTCGACGATTTTCAGTCGCTCAAGTCACCCTTATTGGCGTTGATGAGCAAACAGGGGATCAAAGGGACTTTATTACTCGCGCGTGAGGGTATCAATGGCACGGTTTCAGCCAAGCGAGCAGGGATTGATCATCTCATTGCCTGGTTGAAAAAAGATCCTCGTTTTGCTGGTTTGACGACCAAGGAATCTTTTGACGAAAAACAACCATTTTATCGAACCAAAGTGAAGCTGAAAAAAGAAATCGTTACGATGGGTGTTGAGGATATCGACCCGAATGATATTGTCGGCACTTATGTCAAACCAGAGCAATGGAACGCACTCATTTCTGACCCTGAAGTGTTGCTTATCGATACCAGAAATGACTATGAAGTGGGTATCGGTACGTTTGAAAATGCTGCCAACCCGCAGACGAAAACATTTCGCGAGTTTCCCGAATACGTGGTTAACAATCTTAACCCTGAAAAGCATAAAAAAGTTGCGATGTTTTGTACCGGCGGTATCCGTTGTGAAAAATCGACAGCTTATCTCAAACAACAAGGCTTTGATGAAGTTTATCATTTGCAAGGCGGCATTCTCAATTACCTGGAAACTATTCCTCAAGCGCAATCAATGTGGCAGGGTGAATGTTTTGTTTTTGACAACCGGGTCGCGGTGAATCATCAATTGGATCAAGGCAGTTATGATCAATGTTTTGCTTGCCGTATGCCTGTCACCGAAGAGCAAAAAAAATTGCCAGAATATCAAGCAGGTGTGAGTTGTCATTACTGCATCGCCGAGACTGACGAGGTTACGAAAGCACGTTTCAAAGAACGGCAAAAGCAGGTTGCATTGGCGCGTCTACGTGGTGAGCAACATATTGGTGGCAATGTCGCTACTCTCGATAATACGTCTAAAAAATAGCGCCTATCTGCTTTGGCGTAAAAACCCTCGTATTTTTTCTATTTGATTAAGTCAAAATAGGCGTTCAATTATTCTCCCTAATCAGCACCCGTAGTGGTAATGCCTTTTCGAAAGGGTTACCGCTAAGGCTCCTAGAAGGTGGTATTATTGCAACTGTCGAACTCCAATTGCGAGTTAATAAGACTTGTTAAAACACTCTTTTCAGGAATTAATAGGGATATATATATATATGAAAAAGCAAATAAAGAACATCGTTGCAGGATTGTTTGTTGCGGTACTATTTTCAGGTTGTGCTGCGGTTTCCAATATGGGTTCATCTGCTGCACCAGCGGCGGAAAAATCGGCAACCAGTGATTCAGGTTTGGTGAGTACTTTAACAAGTTCTTTGGGTGTCTCTAATGAGCAAGCAACAGGCGGTGCCGGGGCAATTTTTGGCTATGCTAAAGACAAACTCAGCCCTGCTGATTTTTCCAAAGTGAGTGAATCAATGCCAGAAGTCGATTCTTTGATTAAAGCTGCTCCAGCCGGCGAAAGTGGTGGGGGCGCTGTTGGCATGGTTTCTGCTTTGGGTGCTGGTGGAGGTGCAGGAGCAGGCATGGGTGCTTTAGCCGGCAGTTTTAGTAAGTTAGGTTTGGCACCGGATATGTTGGGCAAGTTTATTCCCATCGTGATGCAATACGCTAATAACAAAGGTGGTAGCGCAGTGTCGAGCTTATTAGGTGGCGTTTTGCAATAAGTAAGGCTGAAAAAGAACCTTGATGCCATCATGCTGCAAGGTTTTTTATTGACTCACAACTGGAATTCTAATATTTACCTCGTAATCAGCACTCGTAGTGGCAAGGCCTAATCGAGAGTGACGGCAGCATGGA
>CALZHW010000225.1 GCA_945787125.1 uncultured Ectothiorhodospiraceae bacterium | reverse complement strand
TGTGCAGAACCAATCTCTGATAAAGTTCGTTTTGGCCTCGCCAGTATGCCATCCAATATGGATCCAGGTTTTGCGACGGACGCTGCCTCCAGTCGTATCGGTCGATTGCTGTATCAGCGATTGGTCGATTTTGACGACAGCAAACAAGCCATTCCTTCCATTGCCACATGGCAACGATTGGCACCGCAGCATTACCGCTTCACCTTGAATGATAAAGCTAGTAGCTTTAGCGACAATACGCTACTTACCGCCAGTGATGTTAAAGCCACTTATGATTTCATACTGAATAAAAAAAATAACTCGCCACATCGAGCATCTCTGGCGGTTATAGAAAAAATTGAAAATCCTGATGAAAAAACGATAGACTTCTATTTAAACAAACCAGATCCTTTATTCCCTGGCTATTTAGTGGTCGGCATTATGCCCGAAGAAAAGCTGAAAAACGGTTTTAGTTTCGCGGAAAAAGCCGTTGGTAGTGGTGACTTTATTTTTCTTGCAAAAGAAGAAGATAAAATCCACCTGCAACGTAAATCCGACAATTTATTGGTTGATTTCATTCACGTGCCCAACCCTACCGTGCGAACTTTAAAACTTATGCGCGGGGAAATTGACATTATTCAAAATGATTTGTTACCCGAACTGGTAAATTTCCTGGGCACCCAAGAAGACATCAACATTTCCAACATCAACGGCTCTAGCTTTGCTTATATCGGGTTCAATATGCAAGATCTCGTCTTGAGCCAACTCAATATACGCCAAGCCATCACCTTTGGCATTGACCGCGATGAAATCATCCACTATGTCTTTGCCGATGCCGCCAGGAAAGCATTGTCCATTTTACCATCAGATCACTGGGCGGGCATGAAACCATCATCTGTTATTAGTTACAATCCGGAAAAAGCGAAAACCTTGCTTGCGCAATCCGGTTATTCCATTGAAAACCCCTTGCACTTAACCTTTAAAACATCCAGTGATCCATTTCGCTTACGACTAGCAACCATTTATCAACATCAACTCAAAAAAATCGGTATTGAACTGGATGTTCGCAGTTATGATTGGGGGACTTTTTACGGCGATATTAAAAATGGTCAATTTCAACTTTATAGCCTTGCCTGGGTGGGAATAAAAACCCCCGACATCTTTCGTTACACATCACACAGTAGCGCAGTTCCGCCGAATGGGGCTAACCGGGGTTTTTATGTTAATAAGCAGGTTGATAGATTAATTGAGTCAGCAGAAGCGGAACAACAACTTGAGCAGCAAGCTAAATACTATAGGCAACTGCAAGCGGTGCTGCTCAAAGACTTACCTTACATGCCCTTGTGGTATGAAAACAATGTGGTGATCACTCGCAAGAATATCAAAAACTATACACTCGCTGCGGACGGTAATTATGATGGGCTGATAACGGTGGGTTTATAATGACGCTGTCTGTTATCGTCTCGATATCCGAGCAAACATTGCATGTTTACGCTGACGGAAAATTAGCGGAAAGCTACTCGATTGCGACTGCCAGCAATGGGCCTGGGGAGACGTTTGGCAGCGAATGCACACCGCGTGGCAAACACATTATTCGCGCCAAAATTGGTGATAAAAATCCTGCAGGAACAGTGCTCATTGGTCGCCGCCCGACTGGCGAAATATTTTCACCCGCGCTTAAAAATCAATTTCCCAAACGAGATTGGATCTTAAGTCGAATTCTATGGCTTAGCGGTCTGGAAGTCGGTAAAAACCGTTTAGGTAAACGGGATACCATGCGGCGATTTATTTATATTCATGGTTGCCCGGACGAAGATCCTATGGGCATGCCTTCATCCCATGGTTGTATAAAAATGCACAATGCGGATGTTATTGAATTGTTCGACAGGTTACCGGCTTATACACCGGTAACCATTAACGAATAATTACAAGATCGGCGCACCGGCTACTTGCCAGGTGAAATAAACCGCAGCAGCAATGGGAACAGCCATCAGCGCTAATACACCAATGACGTTTTTCAGGATTCCCTTGTACTCATCAAACGGATAAAACGCGCCTAATGGTGCAAGAGCAATCAACGGTAATGCCATCCACGGTACCTTGGCATATATCACTGCAGCGGGCATCATTAACGCGGCAAATACAGCAGTGGTTATACAAAAAGTATAAGTTGACGCGTCATCGTTACGACGAATCATTTGTGAAATAAGATAAGCCGCCGCCGCCGCACCAAAAGCTAAACCAAATTGCCCCAAAAGTGCTGACGATCCTACCAGTGCAACCACACCAATACCTAAACCTGTGCTGGTGGCTGCCGCTGCTGCGGAAATTCTTGGTAATTCTTTAAATTTAAGAAATACCCCCGTCATCCAAACGGCATAAACGATATAACCAACGAATGGTAAAAGCGAATCCATAGAGGGTTCGCGGCTAATAACAGGCCACGTTATCCAGAGAAGCGCGACAACGACTGCAAAAATGATGGGAATAATTGATGCAGTGTTATATTTTGTATTAAATGCATCCAGAATTAAACCTGCAATTGATGCAAGTATAATTAAAAGAATAATTTTTCGGGTTGAATCGAGTGGATCAAACTGGATACCTGTTGTCAAAAGAGCGGTTGTTAAAACACCACCAACTAATGCTAACGCGGCGACAACTCGAACATTTATAAACAGGCCAGCGATTAGCGCGGCGACAAGAAACGGGGCGATACCTCCCTGAACAGCTGGATGATTTAACATGGTTTCCAAACTAACTCTCCTTTAATTGATTTTTCTAACCCGGATATTTCATGGATTATCCGGATTAATTTTAAGCTCGTATATCTCACAGGGTTTACATAATCTCACTTGATGCCTATTTTCACAACAGCTTTTATATATTTGGGAACACGATTAATATCCCGTGCACTTTGAATCCACAATCAGGGTACAACGTTGAAAAAGTGCTACCTTGCATCACCCCGAACAGTAAAACCTTACACAAGAAACTCCGTAAATACACTCCGGCAGGCTTAACGGCGCATCTATTCTGATGCTTTGCATTCTCAAACAGGCTCCCTGCGAGATTGTATACCAGCATTGCTACTTTGGAAAACGAATCAAATGCCGCTAATGTAATTGCAACTTTGGATGCATTTCAACCAGTCACTATATTTTTTTCGTATATTAGCAAAGTGTGATATGCTGCTACTATTCTTTTTTTGTCAATGGCTTAAATTGTTTTAAACTAACACCTAGATCCTGCAAGTGCTCGCACCTACTCAGCACAAGCTCTTGACCCGTAGAGCAATATCACTATTTTCGGCAATCACAATAAGGATTGCGCTCAAATATTGATTTGCTCTACGAATCAATATCTTGCACTGCGCAAGTACGATCACTTGCAGGATCTAGGTGACAGACTAAACACACATCTGATACAACAATGAGTTTATTGGGGCTCGAACACTATCTCGAACACTATTCGACAGATGCGCCAAGCCCAAAAAATGCGCAATAATTCTAACAAAGGAAATTGATACGTTATGAACTACCTTCGATTGACAATATTGGCTCTTTCCAGCGGATTAATGAGCATCAATGTTATGGCGCAGCCTATGGATTTACTCGACGCTTATAACGAAGCGGTTCAGCGTGATCCGTTAATTGCATCGGCGAAATTTCAAGCACAAGCGGGAAAAGAAAAACCCGTGCAGGGTAAGTCGTTGCTAATGCCTAAGGTGACTGTGGGCGCGGAAGTCGGCTATAACTATCAAAAAAGTGTTTACAGCTCTGACGACTTTCAAGACCGCTCCGGTAAAGCGGACAACTATGGTGTTAATGCACAATTAACCCAACCTATTTACCGTGCTGCTGACTGGAGCAGTTTCCGGCAAAGTAGACTTGCTGAAACACAGTCGGACATTGAGCTGGCAATTGCTGAACAAGACTTAATTTTACGCGTTTCCCAAAGCTATTTTAATGTATTGTCAGCCCAGGAAAATGTCGCGGTATCTGAAGCGCAAACCCGCGCTTTTAACGAAAGCCTGGAGCGTGCTAAACTCACCTTTAAGGTAGGAACTGCCACAAAAACCGACAAACTAGAAGCACAAGCGCGTTATGACATTGCCGTTGCTGCCGAAATCGCCGCAAAAAATCAATTGGCGATCACAAAACAAATTCTAGCAAGTATTATTGGTAGTGTACCGGAAGCCTTAAAAAGACCCGAACAAAATGCTGATCTAAGCAATGTCGAACCCGCAGATATGCAGCACTGGGTAAATACCGCACTCTCGAACAACTTAATTTTGAAGCTCGCAAACCTCGGATTTGACGTCTCAAAAATTGAAGTAAAAAAACTTAAAGGCGATCGATTACCAACGATTGATTTTGTAGCAAATGCAAGTCGCGGTAAAAATTTCTCAACCTTTACCGGTGACTCACAAACCACCAACCTTGGTGTGAGTATACAAGTCGCTATGCCCATTTACACTGGTGGCTTAATGACATCACGTATCCGCGAAGCAGAATCCTTACGCTTACAACAAAAACAAATCAAACTGGACAGTGAGCGCCAGGTTCAATTGCAAACCCAACAAGCTTATCTCATTGCGCTCAATGGTAAACAGCAAGTTGATGCGCTACGGCAGGCACTAATTTCTAACCAAAGCGCGTTGGATGCGACTAAGAAAGGGGTTGAAGTCGGCGTTAGAACCAACCTAGATTTACTAGACGCACAGCAACAGTATTTCAGTACTGAACGAGACTTTAGTGTCGCGAAATATGATTACCTTATCGCATTAATGCAATTAAAGGCCGCTGCCGGCATTTTGTCGGAAGTCGATGTGAGTATACTGAATGCCTTATTGACGGCAAGTTAGCGCTCAACCGACAATCATTATGCGGCGGGTCAAGCCTAAGTCATGGCAAGGGACAACCAAGCGCATAACAATAATACAACTCAAGGAGATTTTGAGTGCGCAATGAATGGAATCTTGACCCTACTTTAATACATCTTAACCACGCTGCCGTTGGGCCATGGCCAATAAGAACAAAAAATGCCATCTGCACATTTGCCGAAGAAAACGCAAAACAAGGCTCACTGAATTACCTGCATTGGATGAAAGTTGAGGCCGAATTAAGACAGAACCTTGCAG
>CALZHW010000224.1 GCA_945787125.1 uncultured Ectothiorhodospiraceae bacterium | reverse complement strand
ATAACGTCAGTCAACTGGCTAAATTTATCCTGATTATTATTGCTTCAAATATTGAAACACACTAATTCGACTATTGAACATATCTGCTACATAAATCCGGTCTTGCTGGTCTATTGAGGCACCGGCAGGCAAATTAAATTGGCCGGCAACTTTACCGTTGCCGCCAATCGGCAGTAGCGGCACACCATCTTCATTAAAAATCAACAAGTGATCATAATACGACTCAACCACGTAAATATGATTTTCTGAGTCAACGGCTATACCTTTTGGTCTGGGCAAATTGCCAACATACATACCGCGACCACCAAAACTACTGAGCCATTTGCCTTGTACATCAAAAATCTGCACACGTGAATTTAAGGTATCTGCCACAAACAATCGTTGATTAGCGACCGTCAAATAGGTTGGCGAGTTGAAAAGGCCATTTGCTTCACCTTTTTGCTCACCAATTTGAAAGGCTAACTCCCCATTTTCTGCAAATACAAAAATCTTGTGTAACGCTGCGTCTGCAACAAACAACATTTTCGATAGCGAATCATACGCCAATCCCGTTGGTCTTTGCAGTATCCCACTGCCCCATTTGGCCAATGGTTTACCTTCGCTATCTAACTGTGTCACATAACCCAGAGCCGAGTCACTCACGAAAATTTCGTTATTATTGTTTTTCGCTATGCCAATAGGTGCCGAGAATTTTGTTAATTCATCAACCTGATCCCAGACTTTTAGCGTATTGCCGACAAAATCAAAAACAAAAACTGCCTTGCTGCCTATATCTGTGACATATAATTCTTTTTGTTGTGCATCGACCAAAATCCCTTGCGGCCGATACAAAGTTCTCGCCCGGGGTGCACCGAAAATAAAGTTACCCAGCCAATCAAACGTTTTATTAAATATATTACTCTGTGACTTATCTTCAACAAAATTCTGTTCACCGGTAATAAAACCGAGGAATCGAATTTTGGGAACTTCCGGTGGGACAGGCCAAACGGCTTGTGACTCTGCACTGCTGTATTCAAACTGATACTGCTTGTGCGCACAGCCCGCTACACTAAATCCCAATAATAAAAACCAAAGGCACCGCCAAATTGTTTTTGTCATGAACTAATTAACTGACGCAACACTACTTGCTTCAGGAATAATATTAAATACCTGGATACGCCCGTTAAGACTGTCAACAACATAGAGTTGATCCCTGTGTATTTTCATATCACTGATGTAACGAAACTGCACAGGACCGTACCCGTTACTGCCTATCTTTTCAATCAACTTGCCCGCTTTAAAGACATTTATTGTGCTGTCAGATTTATCACTCACATATACCCGACCATACTTATCCATTGCCAATGCGGTGGGAAACATTAATTCAGATCGTCCAAAGTCAGCAATATAGTTACCTTCCTTATCAAGCACCTGAACACGCAGTTCAATCCTGTCGCTCACCAGGTAGCCATCAGGAATCGCTATCATATCTGTGATGATGCGGAATTTACCCGGACCATTGCCACGATCACCCATACCATATAATGGCTCGCCATTTCGCATATCAAAGCTCACAATATGACTATACGTTTCATCGGCGACTAAAACTTCTTGTTTTTCTTCATCGACGGTGACAGCAATAGGCCGAAAAATATTAGGGGCGTCTTTGAATTCTTTTATCAGTTTACCATTGGGTGAAAAATGCAGGACCCGTCGCCCCCCCACATCTGTCACATAAAATGAGTGATCCTTAGTCATATGCACATCAGAAATTTCATCTTTGATGACATCTCCAGCGCCATGCAAAATCGTCATGCGACCGCTCTTCAAATCAAATTTAAAAATAACACCGCGATTATGATCTGCCACCCTGACCTGCGCACTCGCTACGGCTGCACTCTGGTCAACAAGTCGATTTTCTGCATTCGGCAGTGTCTTTTTTAATGCTAATTGATCTTCCGAGAGCGTGGCCTGGAGCTCCGCGAAATCAAAAATCCTGCCGCGATCAGCGATAATCATAATATCATCACGCAAATCGATCGCCATCGGCTGATTCAAACTCAAGGTTTCATCACCCGCAAATAGGCGTTTGATGACATCATTGTTGCCAATGCCAACCGTTTTTATGGTTTTAACATAACCAAGGGCGTTACTCTGAGGAATTGTTTGATGTGATGTTTTTTGTGGCGTCGCAGTACAACCACCAACAAAAGCTAAAACAAGACTGACAGATATTATTTGTAGCGTAAGCCGACGCTTTTTCTCGGTTCTCTGTGACATCTATTACACTCATATGGTGGAAACGCAACTTTTCCATGACACACACCGCAGTATTCACCTTCAATGATCTTTGCCATGGTGACTGGGTTACTACCGCGTTGGGGTATGAAAATCCCTGGATGACAATTTTGACAAGTTAACCATACGGTATGGGGACGGTGAGGAAAACGTACATAAGGCATTGATGCGGTATTCTGAAAGATTACATCAAAATCAACCGCATGCATTTTTTCTTTACCCGTTAAACCAGCGCGGGGATTGATTAAACCTTGATCGAGAGTTTTCACCCAATTAATGATACCCCGATCATCTCTTGGGAAGTTAAGCATCGCTTCTGCCGGTGGCTGCAAAGCGCGCACGGCATCGTTGTTGGGGTCATGAATGCCATCTTCTTCAATGGGAACGACATCCCCATGAAGCTGGAAATGTCCGCGACTTTCTTCGTAGGCGCCACGCTGCAAATTATTCTCTTCGGCAGTCACGCAGTGACTAAAAAGCATTGCTAGACCTATGCTTATTACTGCTGGAAATAACTGTCTGCGCTTATCAAATGCAAGCATTGATGTTTCTCTCTATTCTGATCAATAAGCAAACAGAGTAATTGGATCAATAACTCCAACACCCAATATCTGGATCGGAATAAACCCACAAAATGCCTATCAATATCTATGGTTACTATTGTTTTTTACAGAGTTCTAACATACCCGATATTAGCCTGGGCTACAAATCGAAATAGTATGTTTTGTTAGAGATATTGTTAACTTGAGTGGATATTTAACGTAATACTACTGGAGCGTCTGAACAAAATTGAAAGGAATCGCAAATAACCTCACAAAGCCTTGATCCTGCAGCACTTCCAGAAACAATAACAAGCCATCAATTCGGCTGTTCTTGTTTTCATCCGTACTGCAGAATCACAGACTACGCAATACCCTCCTCCTAGGAGGCTACATGCTCACGCCGAGCACTTGCAAGCCACGCCGCACTTCTGTGGTAGCATCACGAATGACAACCAGCGCTTCCTCCCAACGACCTGCATCGGCTGACTCTTTAGACTTTTGTTTGAAAAATCGGCCTTTCTCCAGAAAGGTTTTCATTAAATTAATCGCCCCTTCACTGGGTTTTCTGACATCGATGGCAACCGGAATCAAGTCTTCGTAACTTTGATAACGACTTACCTCATACTTGTATTCATCAGCTGGGGTTTTAAATTCTAGCTCATAAACTAAGGTTTGCGAACCTAACATAGCGCTTAGCGCCGAATTCACTAAATTTTCAGCTTGTTGAATTCGATTCTTGGCTTGCTTGAACTTATGCTCTTCCTCAAGTTTTTTTGCCTCTACCATCAAACTACTTACCACATCATGATCATAGTCAACCGCTAACGAAGGGTCATTCTCCATCGTTTGCTGATAAGATGCTTTATGTGAATCAATAAATGCCTCCAGCGTAATCAACAAGTCGTTAAATTCCTCTTTATTTTGAGCAAGCTCTTCTTTACTCAAACCTTGTTTGACTGGTTTTTGATTAAATAAGGCTTCTGCTGACTGAGCGGAAGCAAAGGCTTCATCCAATTCGCCAGCACTCTCTTGATTTTTCGCCATAAACAACATTGTCAGGATCTGTGCTTTATGATCCGCATCCATGTTGCCGCCTCTAAATTGCAGTAACATTTCAATGTACGATATTTTTTGGTTCAACATTTGCGGCGTCACCTGCACAGTTTGCTTATCTTTATTCTTTACAAGTTGCGCTTGCCGCTCATTTTCCAATGCCGCTTTTATGTCTTCAATATTAGCGTCGGCAGCAACAATGACTATTTTGCCGCCCATAGAGTTATGATTACGACAACCATAATATAGCAACTCAGGTGTAGTATCAGTCACCTTAAATGTCACATCTCCTTCATAGGTAAATTGACCTTCGACCCCATCCATAAAGGCCGCAGCTCCCCAACCCATCGGACTCCCGGTTAGATAAAAATCATGCCTAACACCCGTTCTCACATTGAAAGTCAACGTATCTCCACGCTTGGCGATGATGTAATTACCTTGTACGCCATTGATACTGAAACCCATTTTCGACCCGGCGCCAAAAAACGGGTGACTTCTACCTTTGTCTCCGGCGGTCACCAGATATGTATTAGGTGCTGTAGGAATATCCAGATCAGATATCGGTGTAACAGACATATCTGCTGCAGTTACTACCGCCGCCGATACTGGCTTAGCTGCCGGCAATTTCTCCACCTGCGGCTTTAATGCCTGCTCTACAGGTTGAACTTCAAGCGTATCTTCAGCTTCAAGCTTTTGTTTCGCTTCAGCTTTCTTTTTGACTTTAGCGGCTTTTCTTGATCGCTCTTCTTGTTGTAGCTTGAGCTGTTCTAATTTGGCAATTTCAGCCAACCTTGCGGTTTCTTGCTCTTTTTTAGACATACCAGTACAGGCACTTAACGCCAATATTGTTAATATTGCCCCAACAAATATTCCGTTTTTCACATTCAATTTCATCGAATCCAAGTCCATTACTCCTTCACTAATTCATATCACTGCCATTTTAACCTTAACGCGTAGAGACCTTACAGTCTTTAACTAATTTTTCGAGGATAATCTTATAGCTCACAATCTGAGTTCAACCTATTTCCAAAATCAGCGCTCGTAGTGGCAAGGCCTTATTTAGAGTCGAGAGTGTTGGCAGCATGAATGCTACCGCCAAGTCTACAGGGACGTATTCGCGACGCCTATCAGTAAGGTTTGGCCGCTACGGGCGCTGGAAGGAGGCACTTTTGCAACTTTGATCCGTTGTGAGTAAAAAATCAGCTGAATCTCGAATCACTGCATAAGCACTTGATTCCGCAACATACATTCTTCCTTTTGCACATACAAAAA
>CALZHW010000223.1 GCA_945787125.1 uncultured Ectothiorhodospiraceae bacterium | reverse complement strand
CTTGGATGATGTGTCGTTTGGTCTTTCAATTGTATTAATCTACATAGTTCTTTCACTTATTGTAAATATATTTTATCCCCTATCAGGCTATCGTTTCAGAATGAGAAAGAACAGTAATGGCGGCTTTGAATACGGTTATGAATATAACGACTACGGCAATAGTGACTGCGGCGGAGGTAGTGACGGTGGTGGTAGTGACGGTGGTGGTAGTGACGGTGGTGGTGGTGGCGGTGGTGGTGGCGGTGGTGGTGGCGGTGGAGACGGCGGTGGTGGGTAGCATTTGATGATAAAATCCAAATTAGACGCATTGCCGGCTGAGGGAATTATGACATAAAACATTACTCAGACAGGGTCGAAAACTCCTACATAGTTTGGCTTTCCCCAACAATCTAAACGCTTGAAACTTTATTAAATATCAGCCATGCTTGTTTCCTTAAGCTCCTTGTTTGACGCAGTGTCAATCAGGAGTTTATTTTTTCTACTTCTACATGAACAATATCAGCACGAGAAGCGAATATATCCGCAAAAAAACTTAACGAGGGGAATTATGAATTCGATTTTTTTTCATGTAATAATTATTTTCCGTGCACGGTATTCTAATGCTCTCGACTTGGTTTGATAGTGCACTCATCACCAATATTTTCCAGCAAATTGCGATGCTATTTGTCATCGCGTTTCTATTCAGTCGCTCAAGTGCATTTAGGCTATTAGCTAAAAATTCACTGCAAGCGCGTGACTGGCTGATTCTGTATGGTATATTTTCGTTTATCTCAATTATGGGCTCGGTGTTGGCGACAAACGTACCACTCACCCCTGAGAGTATTAATTGGACACAAGTTGATTCTCGTTCCATCGGTGCAGTTCTCGCTGGTTTTCTCGGTGGCCCCTGGCTTGGCGGCGCGGTTGGCTTAACTGCTGGCTTATACCGTTTGAGTTTAGGAGGGCCTACTGCTATGGCAGGTTGTGTGGGAACCACATTGACCGGCATTATATCCGGACTGATTTACATTCTACTGGTAAGAAGAAACCAAGAAACACGCTTCGATTGGAAGATTGCAGTTTTTACAGTTTGTATCGCTGAGCTGGTGATGAAAGGGCTGGTATTACTCACTGTGCAGCCATTCGATAAAGCACTGGCCTTGATTCAAATCACCACTGTACCCAGTTTAATTGGCAACAGTATCGGCGCCGCACTGTTCGTTACCATATTGAATGACCGAGAACGCTCTGGCGTCGCCTTTACAACCAGCGCATTCCACATGGCCAAACATCTGGTGGATGTTCTTAAGCACGGCTTCAATGAACATGCTGCTAAGGCTATCGTCTACATCATTCGTGACGAAACGAGAATTGGGACGGTCGTCATTACTGATCATACCAGTAAAATCATGGCAATCGCCGGCACTGGAAGTGACCATCATCAAGTGGGTGAAGCAATCGCCACAGAATTGGTTCATAAAGCCATTGACCAGCAAAAGGTCATGTTTATTGATGGGAACGCACATCAGTTTCATTGCGAAAACTCCACCCGTTGCCCGCTGCATTCCGCCCTCATTGCGCCGCTTGCTGTGGATGGTAATGTGCGTGGCGTACTCCTTTTATTCGAACCTAAGCGGCGCTTTTTCCCCAAATTGAATCGCGCCTTGGGTATAGGCATTGCCGATTTATTGTCTGAGCAAATGCGACTGAACATCTATCAGGAGCAATTAGCCAGCACAAAACGTGAACTTTTAATTGCACAGATTAACCCCCACTTCCTGGCCAATGCACTAAACACCATCTCGGCTATTATGCGAACCGATACAGCGCGTGCAAGAGAACTGCTAAGCAAGTTGGCTTTCTTGATGCGTAAGAATATAAAACATGGCAATGAGACCAGCACACTGGAAGCGGAATTGGCACACATGGATGCCCATCTCAGCATTGAACTGGCGCGTTACGGCAACAAACTGCAAATAGAAAAAAATATTGAGCCGGAATTAATGAATGCACTGTTGCCGAGTTTTATACTGCAACCGCTGGTAGAAAACGCTATCGAACATGGCGTATCCCGACTGTTAATACCCGGCACCATTAACATCAAAGCTTATCAGGCCGATGACAACTTGTTACACGTTGAAATTAAAGATAATGCTGGACAATACCAAGCTGGAAAAACGTCGTCCGATAAAGGGGTCGGCATGAAAAATGTTGACGGGCGGATAAAAGAGATGTTCGGCAGTCAATATGGTTTGAGCGTGAATTGCGAACCGAACGAACACACCACTGTTACGATAACTATGCCTTTCAGGAGTCAACTATGACCATAAACGTAATTCTCATTGATGATGAACCATTGGCACAAGAAGAACTAGCATGCCTGCTGGAACGGCATGATGATTTTCATATCGTTGCCCGCTGCGAAGATGTTTTTTCTGCCCTGCGAAGTATACGCGAACACAAACCGGATGCAATTTTTCTAGACATCATCATGCCGGGTCATGATGGCTTCACCCTGCTAGACTATATGGCACCAGAAGAACATCACCCACACGTCGTGATTGTTACCGGTGGAGAAAGTGATTTCGCGGTCCGTGCCTACACCCAGGGTGTACTGGATTATTTGCCAAAACCCGTCGAAGAGGATCGATTTGATACAGCGGTTGAACGAATTCGAACCCAGCTTTCAAATCCTGATATTAAGGCAGAGCCCTACCCAGATAGAATGCTGGAAATCATTCCCTGCATTTTCAACAACCGGATAAAATTTATCAAACCGAAAGAAATACAATATGTACGATCTGATGCCCGCGGCATCTACGTAATCTGTGCCGATGGTGAGTATTATACGGAACTCACCCTCGGCACCATGGAATCAAAAACAGCGTTATGCCGTTGTCATCGGCAGTATCTGATAAATATCGCCCAGATTGACGAACTCATCCCATTAGATAACGGTTTAGCTGAAATTAAAACCCAATGCGGCCACCAGGTTCCCGTAAGCCGCCACTATCTCAAGCTTTTGAAACAGCGTTTGGGAATGTAAACTCACCTACGTATTAGTAGCATGTATCAATAGAGGTATGCCGCACCAGAACCCTCTGCGGAATTATTGTTTGCATTACCATTGATACCTGTCGCATCACTGCTCTCAGCAGAGGCTCCTACAGCTAGCGCATCTCCACTACTGCTCAAACTAACACTATGTCCGAAATGATCGTTCATTCCTGAATTGCTGGCTTTGAGATAAGCTTGTTGGCGCCAACTTTTTTCATTGCGAATAAAGAGATACACTGAACCTGAAGCAATCGCCGTATCACTACTTTCATCGCCACCGATGCCTGTCGCATTGCTGTCTTCTTCATTTGCACCAACCGCTAATGTATTGCCGTCACTGCTGAGGCTGACAGAATAACCGAACTCATCACCTTGCCCTGCATTGCTGGCTTTGAGATAAGCTTGCTGACTCCAGCTCTGATCGCTGCGCGTAAAAAGATAGACTGCACCTGATTCAAGGGCTGAATTACTATTTTCATCACCACCAATACTGATAGCATGGCTATCTTCTTTTTTTGCACCAACAGCCAAGGTATTGCCATCGCTGCTGAGGCTAACAGAATAACCGAATTCATCTCCAGACTCTGTATTGCTGGCTTTAACATAGGCTTGCTGACTCCAGCTCAGACCTCCACTGCGAGCAAAAATATAGACCGCACCTGCATTGAGCGCAGAATTATTGCCTTCATCACCACCCACACCGCGGGCAATGCTAGATTCAAATGCTGCCCCGACTGCTAAAGTATTTCCATCGCCACTGAGACTAACGGCGGAACCGAAAATATCCGACTTATCGGCATTGCTGGCTTTCAGGTATGCCTGCTGCTGCCAATTCAAATCATCACTGCGGGCAAAAAGATACACCGCACCAGAACCTTTCGCCAATTCATTGCTTTCATCGCCACCCACGCCGCGGGCATCGCTGGATTCAAACACTGCTCCCACCGCCAAGTTATTTCCATCATCACTCAGGCTAATGGAGAAACCGAATAGATCAGACTCGCTAGAATTACTGGCTTTGAGATACGCCTGCTGACTCCAATTCACTTCACTATTCACTTCACTATTCACTTCACTACGCGTAAAAATATAAACCGCACCTGAACCATTCGCCAAATTATTGCTACCATCACCACCGACACCCAGTGCGTTGCTGGCTTCGAAAATGGCTGCCACAGCCAAAGTATCCCCATCATGACTCAGACTGATCGTGTGACCAAAGTTATCAGACTCTCCAGCATTACTCGCTTTCAAATAAGCCTGCTGGCTCCAGCGTCGATCGTTGCGAGTAAACAGATATACCGCTCCTGAACCGGGCGCTAAGTTATTGTTTTCATCACCGTCAATACCAGGCGTATTGCTAGACTCATCAGGTGCTGCGACAGCTAATGTATTACCATCGCCACTAAGGCTGACAGCGTAGCCAAAACTATCTAATTTTCCTACGTTGCTTGCTTTGATGTAACCAATACCTGTTACCAAAGAACCACTAACAAAAATAGTGGACGAATCGATGCAACCTTCTGCATTACAGCCCTGCAAAATATATTGCGCATTAAGACGAGCGTATAGCGGCACTTCATAGTCATAACGTTGAGTACCCGGAGATAAGTCATTTCCCACCTGAGTAAAACTAGAATCACCATCCCGGTTCTCCATCAATTTATAATGTGTCACATTATCTACATCTGCCCAACTAAAGCGAAAAGTCTTGATCGAAATAATACTCAAGATTGGTTGAACTGCGGGTACGCAACCTGCGCCGCTTTCCCTTAACAGTGGATCGGAACAGCTATCAACAGCAGGTGTTGGTAATATAACAATCGGATCTGAGTTCGTGAAGCTTGCGCTTATCGTGCAATCAGCGGTAATAATGCCGGTCGTATACAGGGAGTCTGTTAGGTGTAATGCACCACAACCATTCACTTCATCAACCACGTAACCGTCATTTGTTTGCACTGTAAAATCAATGGTGCCATCATCACCAACGGTGTCACTCATCAAATTAATGGTGCCACCCGTGTCGGCACTAGTTGTAACAATCAACTTGCGAAAGCTTGCCGTCACCGTGCAATCAGCAGTAAGTACTCCAGTAGTGTAGTCATAACCAGACGGTAGCCGAGCCACTAG
>CALZHW010000222.1 GCA_945787125.1 uncultured Ectothiorhodospiraceae bacterium | reverse complement strand
CCAGTGAAATATTAAGTGACATAGGGTCAAATAAAACCGATGGCATTATCTCCAACCTGCCCGCAGCATTGGCTACTGAACCCTTCGCCAGCGAATATAATGTTTTCATTGGCGTAGTCTATTTTGATGAGAATGATGTCGTCGTGCTAGTGAGTGTTGTACCCAGCGAATTATCTAGCACATACTCTTCGCTAACATCAACACTCACCAATGGCACGATTGTCAGCCCCACAGTAGGCGCAGAGCTAGGTAGTGAGACAGATTCTTTTTTAATGCAAGCAGGCTCAGGCAAAGCTGACTTTCTGTTCGTTATCGACAACTCTGGCAGTATGTCAGATGAACAAACAGCGATCAGTGATGCAGCGACGGAATTTGTTAATGCAATCACCCAATCGGGGCTCGACTATCAAGTAGGAACCATCACAACCGACAGCGCGATTTTACGTGACACCAACAACGACGGCGGCTTTACCAACGACGTTACTGAATATCAAAACGATGTTAGGCCCGGTATCTCAGGCTCGGGAACTGAAACCGGTATCTGGTTCGCCGAACAGGCTTTATTGAGTCAAGCAAATGGAGATTCTGAAGACGGTAGTGTCACAATTGCAGGTTATCCACGAATTGATGCCTCCATGAATATCGTCATTATGAGTGATGAAGAAAGCCAGTATCAATGGCAATCCCTAGATCTATTTGATATTAACAACAATCTATTTGTTACGCACAATTATACTGTTCACTCGATTATCGACCCAGATCTAGACGACATCAGTCAGTATGATGATTTGGCATTTTCAACCGGCGGCAGCACCGCTGACATTAGTGACACGACAACGTTTGCTAGCATAATGAGCAATATTGCAAAAGAAGCCGGTGGCGCATCAAGTACATTTGTGTTGAGCAATACTCCCATTGCGAGCACAATAAAAGTAAGCCTGGAAGGCGTGACAATTGTGAATTCAAGCACTGATGGCTGGGAATATAATGTCGCGAATAACACCATACTATTTAATGGCACAGCCTTACCAGAAGCAGGGGATGCGATTGTCGTGAGATATGAATACTTTGTTATTGATAGTGGCGAAAGTACTTAAGACGGGTATCAGCGGAAAAGAGGCCTTAAATAGTTAAGGCCTCTTTAAAAAAACAATAAACTACTCCGCAAGCTCACGAGCTTTGCCGGTCGCACTGTACCAGTTACTCTCTGGGAACTTCTTCTCACGCTTAGTTATAGCTTTAAGTATCTTCTCTTCCAGCTTTAAAATCTTGCCGCCTTCATAGTCGCCAATATATTGCAACACAGGTTGTTCAATGTCTTCCAATGCCCCAAAGGCATCTGAGATGTCAGCGTTCTCCAACAACGCACGAATCAGACCTTCATCCTGTAATATTAGGATATCTTTTTCACGTAATGTCCCACCTTTATTAACATACTTTCGCTTAGTGGCAATCATCTTGTCCAGCGCTGAAACGGCCATTTTACGCGTTTGTTCGTCTTCTACTTTAACAAAGTTCAAGATCAAAGGCGCATCTTCAATATTACTGATGTTGCTAAACGCTTTTTTCAACAATTTTCGTGCTTGGTTAACAACCTCTGGCTTATCGATTTGATTAATAAAATAGCTGATATCATCCAGATGCGTAGCATTCACATAATCTTCGAGCAATTCCATGTAGTTTTTGAATGCTTTTTTATCCGATTTTGTCGCATTAAACTCGCTGAGTTGCAAATGACTAAATGCTAACATCATCAGGCCAAGCTTGCTGTCTTTATCTTTTTTATGGTTTTCAGCGATTTCGATGACTTTATCGTATTTATCCTTTTCGAATAACTTTTTGGTATCTGCTTCCCATGCCGCTAATAACGGTGAGCAAAATGCAAAAAAAACTAAACTTGCTACTAAAATATTGATCCACTTCTTCTTCATAATGAAGTCCTTTACTTGTTGCTAAAATTTTCCAGATAACTATATCACAGGTTTTTTTCAGTTTCTTATACACCTAGGAACTCAGGCTATTGTGGTTGGGAAGTAATTGATTGTTATTTTGACACAATAACAGGATTATTTTGATAAGAAATTTAAATAAGCTAGCTTGTGTTTTTAAATCAGAAAAAGGGAGTCTAAACGCCCTTTTTCTGATTCATTAATGATCAATAATTATTTAAACCTGTATACCCCATTGGCTTGCAATGAATTAATATTGTCGCGAATGACATATTCAGCACGTATGGATACTTGCTCATTAATGTTAAAACCAGCCCCTGCACCATACATTAGACCGTCATCATCGCCAAAATCCATACCAAGACGACCTAATACTTCAAACTGCTCATTAATAGCGTAGTCAATCACAGCGGTTGCCCATAAACCAGTCGCCGCGTCAATTTTACATGAAGAACAAAAATCGTTATCGTAATCAAAATCACCCGTTGTCATGTAACCGACCTCACCCGCTAAGCGAATGCCTTCAGCTAATTCAACCAAATCTTCCAAGCTATAGCCGACAAACCCTTGAAACCCAATAGCATTGTCTACACTGCTAAACGCACTATCAATATCGTTGTAACCCAAACCACCACCAATATAAAGTTTAGTTTGATCAAATTCAGCATTTGCATTTGCAGAAATAGCGATTAATACCGAAGCAGCTAGAACACCCAATAACTTTTTCATTTTTATTCATCTCCAATAATGTTAGATAGTTTACCCAGAGTCTGAGAAGTGCACCTTTTTAACATGAAATGATGTCTTTTCCAAGTTTGAGAGAGATTCTTGATTAAAAAATTACCGGCCAATAAGAAGTCCGCTACTTATCCCCCCAAACCAACAAATACTCATGCGGTATCCTCAACCCTTCCCCTGTCACATGCACTTGTGCAAATCTCGCTACTTCATTTCGAATACTCTGACGATCGGATTCAGGTAAGGCGTCATACTGTTGTTTTAAAATATCGGATGACTCTACCACTTGCCAATAGTCATCAAAACTATCGAAGTGATAATGGAATGTTATTCTTTCCACATTGATATCCGAGAAACCTGCGTTTTCTAATAACGTTTCGATTGCACCTGGCGCTCCCATGGACGTTATTTTAGCCAGCGGTGGCAGTTCCTCATCAGGTACTTTGCCTTTAAAAACCTGATATGACCAATGCATGGTGGGCATGGTTTCTGCCTCACCCCAAACCGCTAAAACATATCGTCCACCGGGTTTTAATACACGAAATAGCTCATTGGCGCCTTGCTGCGGATTGGCGAATAACATGACACCAAAACGGCATAAGACTTTATCAAATATGGCTTCGTTGAATGTCAGGCTTTCAACTGGCATGGTTGAGAATTGAATATTATTTAAGGCTTGCTCTTTGACTTTAGCATTCGCCACTTTGACCATGCCTGCGGCTGCATCAACACCGGTTATCATGACTTCGCCATGCATTTGTTGCGACAAGCTAATCGCGGGTTCGCCGGTACCGGAAGCGACATCTAATATTTTATCGCCTTTACCTGCATTCAATTTTATAAGCATTGCGTCACCGACAGGTTTTATCTGTGGCAACCAGGTATCAAATTTTTCGGCGATTGCATTCCAGTCAGGTTGGTTTTCTGCACTTTTAGTCATGACAAATTCCTCATTTACTTTGAGCCTAAATTTAAGCAGATAATAGCATGCAGGGTAAATTATTATTTATTGATGCGCAATCGGTGTTGATAAACTTACCGCTCGTGGTGGCAAGGCCTTCGTGAGAGTGTTGGCGGCATGGATGCCGCTGCCAAGCTTAATGGATGTATTCACAGCGTCTCTCACTCAGGCCTTGCCAGCACGGGCGGTGGAAGGTGGCACATATGTTAGAACTCCAGGACAGTTTCCCGTTGGGCACGTCGTTTTTACTCCTTAACCCAACCTTTGCCACTTTGCCAAATTCCAATTACCCATCAAAAAAATAGTTAGCAATGAAAAATCAAGGATTTATAGATTATCGGGCATAAAAAAACCCGGCAAAAGCCGGGTTTAAACATAGGAGAGATACTAATGAATCGTTACAACTGTGAGTTTAAACTTCTGCAAGCTCAGGAATTAAGACGGACTTATTGAAGATAAGTTCCTCCGCCTGACAATCTATTTCAATGGTATCACCCGGCTCAAATTTACCGGACAATATATCGTTTGCCAGCGGGTTCTCAATACTTTGCTGAATCGCACGTTTTAACGGACGTGCGCCATAAACCGGATCGTAGCCCGCTTTACCCAATAAGTCTAATGCGGCATCACTGATCGTTAAACGGATATCCCGCTCAGCCAACCGGTTACGTAGATACTGTATCTGGATGGCACTGATCGCACGTATCTGTGATTGACCCAGTGGGTGAAATACCACCACATCATCAATTCGATTAATAAACTCCGGCCTGAAATGCTCGCCAACAATATTCATCACGGCACCTTTCATTACATCATACTTTTCCTCACCTGCCATTTCCTGAATAACATGCGAACCCAGGTTTGATGTCATAACGATAACGGTATTTTTAAAATCAACCGTGCGCCCCTGACCATCCGTTAAACGTCCATCATCCAATACTTGCAGCAATACATTGAACACATCGGGATGGGCTTTTTCCACTTCGTCCAATAATATGACTGAATACGGTTTGCGGCGTATTGCCTCCGTGAGATAACCACCCTCTTCATATCCTACATAGCCCGGCGGCGCACCAATCAAGCGTGCGACAGAATGTTTTTCCATAAATTCCGACATATCAATTCGCACCATGGCTTCGTCGGTATCAAACAAAAAATTCGCCAAGGCTTTAGTCAGCTCGGTTTTACCCACACCCGTTGGCCCAAGAAACAAAAATGAACCGTTAGGCCGATCAGGATCAGACAAACCCGCACGTGAACGGCGGATGGCATTGGAAACCGACGATACCGCTTCTTGCTGACCTACCACACGTTGATTAAGCTCCTCTTCCATGCGCAACAGCTTATCTCGCTCACCCTCAAGCATTTTTGTCACGGGAATACCTGTCCACTTGGAAACAACTTCTGCGATCTCTTCCTCGGTCACTTTGTTACGCAATAATTCCATCGGCTTGACCTCAAGCTTGTCAGCCTCTTTTAACTGACGCTCTAACTCAGGAATTTTTCCATATTGTAATTCAGACATACGCGCGAGATTTCCCGCGCGGTGAGCGGTTTCCAATT
>CALZHW010000221.1 GCA_945787125.1 uncultured Ectothiorhodospiraceae bacterium | reverse complement strand
GCTGTAAAATATTAGAGAATTCGTCATAAAATGATTCATAGCGACTCGCCAATCGTTCAACCTGGTTGATATAACGATTGTAAGCTACAACGGCCGGAATAGCGGCAAACAAACCGATAGCGGTGGCAATCAGAGCTTCCGCTATTCCCGGTGCAACCATAGCCAATGTTGCTTGTTTAGCATTACCCAGGGCGCGGAAGGAATTCATAATCCCCCAGACTGTACCAAACAGACCAATATAAGGACTGGTCGAGCCAACCGTGGCTAAAAATGTCAAATGATTTTCCACCGCATCAAGCTCGCGGTTCATTGCGACACGCATACTGCGCTGCACCCCATCCATAATCACTTTGGGTGACATATCCGGGTCTTTACGCAAACGGGCAAAATCCTTGAAACCGGCTTCAAAGATCAGTTCCAAACCATTGCTGCCGCTAATTTTAATTTCCTTAGATGTGTGTGAATATAACTCACTCAAGTCGTTGGAATTCCAAAACCGATCTTCAAATATACGGGCATTTTCATCCGCCTTTCTCAACAAACGAAACTTGCTGATTATTACAGTCCAGGAGGTGATAGATAAAATAACCAGTAACAACATTACCAGCTGCACTACAAATGAAGCGCCGGTGATCAAATGCAATATTGATAAATCAGTGCTCAAGCATTAACTCCTTAAAAATGTGCTCCGGCATACGCCTCGGTTTTAGTGTTTTTGTCCACAGTGCGACTACGCCAACACTGGCTTTACTCAGAGGATCACAGACAGATAAGATTGTGCTTTTATTGACAAAACCTGCCGCGATAGTGTGATTGGGATTTTTAAGCCGGTAAATATTTTGATTAAAAAAGAGTCGCGCCCGATTAGCATTAGCAATTTCTGTTGTCGCTACCAATTGGTCATTAAATTTTGCGGGGGATAAAAAATCAATATGCGTACTTTGCACAGCAAAAATCAAACTCTGATCGATTATCAAACTATCCTGTTCCAAACCTTGTGCTCTGAGGAATTCGGTACGACTGCGCTCCATAAATTTCAGGTAATTTGCGTTGTAAACAACGCCCCCATGATCGGTATCTTCATAATAAACCCGCACAGGCCAGCAAAAACAGTTATTCATTCAGCTCGCACCCATTGAATCATCGCAATCATACCTACTTCTGCCGCTGCTGTGAATCAAAGTGTGTTTTTTG
The DNA here is from genome assembly GCA_945787125.1 of uncultured Ectothiorhodospiraceae bacterium. Classification (GTDB taxonomy): domain Bacteria; phylum Pseudomonadota; class Gammaproteobacteria; order S012-40; family S012-40; genus CALZHW01. Next base: position 4,023 of record CALZHW010000221.1, on the reverse strand, counting down.
TTGCTTTCTGTTGAGTCTTTGGTCAGATTGTGGCTCCGTATATTCTAGACGCTCAATTTTCAAACGGAGAGTCCTCGACTTTTGGTGCAAAGCCAAAATGCGTGTAAGCATTTTTAGTGGCCACCCGCCCACGCGGTGTTCGCATCATGTAACCCTGCTGAATAAGATAGGGTTCCAATACATCTTCTATCGTGCCTCGCTCTTCACCAATCGCGGCGGCTAAACTATCTAATCCTACCGGTCCACCGTCGAATAACTCAACAATGGTCTGCATTAACTTGCGATCCATGATGTCGAATCCCTGCTTATCTACATCTAGCATGCTCAATGCCTGATCCGCAATCCTATTGGTAATGGCGCCATCACCTTTGACTTCGGCGAAATCCCGCACCCGGCGTAAAAGTCGGTTTGCAATTCGCGGCGTTCCCCGTGATCGTTTGGCAATTTCGTGCGCACCATCTGGGTCGATGCCAACCTTTAACAATGACGCACTGCGCTGCACAATTTTCGTCAGCTCTTCAATCGTATAAAACTCCAAACGCTGCACTATGCCGAAACGATCACGCAGAGGTGAGGTCAATAATCCTGCGCGAGTCGTTGCGCCGACCAAGGTGAAAGGCGGCAAATCAAGTTTGATTGAACGCGCGGCAGGCCCCTCACCGATCATGATATCCAGTTGAAAATCTTCCATTGCGGGATATAATACTTCTTCCACGACTGAGCCCAAGCGATGAATTTCGTCGATGAACAATACATCATGTGGCTCAAGATTCGTCAGGATTGCCGCCAAATCACCAGGTCGTTCCAATACTGGGCCGGACGTCTGGCGAATATTCACGCCCAGTTCATTCGCCACAATATGTGACAAGGTGGTTTTACCCAAACCGGGTGGGCCGTATAACAAAACGTGATCCAACGCTTCGCTGCGCTGTTTGGCGGCAGTGATAAATATCCCCAACTGCTCTCTTATGACTTTTTGCCCAACATAGTCTTCCAGCCTTTTAGGTCGAATAGTATTTACGATGGAATCATCATGCAAAGCAATGTGCGGCGAAATAATACGATCCGAATCGATCATGCGCGACCTTTGGCGGCTGCTTGCAGCGCCTGACGAATAATATCTTCGCTGCCAAGCTCGGCTGATTCAATGCTACGTACCATTCGGGTTGCTTCAGGCGGCTTATAGCCTAATGCTACCAAAGCACTGACTGCCTCTTCCAGCGGACTGGCAGCGGGCGGCTGAAAACTCACTTCCGTCGAAACATCAGCTTGCCCCACTGCAGCCACAAGTTCTTTCAATCGGTCTTTTAATTCTACAATCAAGCGCTCAGCGGTTTTTTTTCCGACACCTGGTAATTTCACCAGGGCAGTCACATTATTATCATGCACACAGCGGGCTAATTCGCTGCCACTCATACCAGAGAGAATAGTTAATGCCAGCTTGGGACCAACGCCATTAATGCGAATCAAATGCCGAAACATGCTGCGCTCACTTTCGCTGGAAAAGCCATAAAGCAATTGCGCATCTTCACGCACGATCAGATGGGTCAACAATACGGTTCTTTCACCAACTTCAGGCAAATCATAAAATGTGGTCATGGGTGCATCAACTTCGTATCCTACACCCTGCACATCCAACAAAACCTGCGGTGGTTTTTTATGGATGATTTCCCCAACTAAACGTCCAATCATGTGTTTCCTCTCAACCGATTCTTGCCACTTGATTTTGTGCAAAACGCATTAAAGTGGCGCTAGTCTGCGCATGACAAATGGCAATCGCCAGGGCATCCGCGGCATCCGCCTGCGGCACACTCGACAAACCAAGGTGCGTGACGACCATGTATTGAACTTGTTCTTTTGTTGCATGCCCACGTCCCACGACTGTTTTTTTAATTTGATTTGGCGAATATTCACCCACCGGCAGGGAGCGCATAACACAAGCGCAGATTGCCGCACCACGAGCCTGACCCAACTTTAATGCGCCAGCGATATTATTCTTCACAAAAACCTGCTCAATCGCCGCCGCCGTTGGTTGCGTCAGATCAATAACTTGCTCAATGCCTTGGTAAATTTGCTTGAGTTTTTCAGGGAACAATTCGGCTTTAATTCGAATGCAACCGCTGTCAACATAACGAAAATGTTGACCTTGCACTTCAATCACCCCATAGCCGGTAATTCTCGAGCCGGGGTCAATACCGAGTATCCGTATCAAAACAATTGACAACTAATCATTAATTTCTGCCAGCACTTCATCGCTGATCTCCGCGTTGGAGTAAACATTTTGCACATCATCCAGATCTTCCAACATTTCCAACAGCTTTATCATAGTACTCGCTTCTGTCACTTGCAGCGAAACGGGGGTAGCCGCCAACATAGTCACCTCGGCGCTTTCCGAGTTTAGCCCTGCAGCATCCAAGCCATCTTTTACAGCACCGAACGCTTCCGGTGTTGTCAGCACGTCAATCGAGCCATCTTCATGAGTTACAATATCTTCAGCGCCTGCTTCCAGTGCAAGCTCCATGACTTTGTCCTCCGCCACTCCGGCGGCGTAACTAATAACACCGGTTTTGCTAAAAAGATAAGCCACTGAACCACTGGTTCCCAGATTACCATTAAATTTACTAAATGCATGTCTCACTTCGGCAACAGTCCGGTTGCGATTATCCGTCATACAATCCACCATGACTGCAACCCCGGCAGGACCATAACCTTCATAACGAATCTCATCCAGATTGCTTTCGGCGCCCTCACCCGTGCCACGCTTAATTGCACGATCGATGGTGTCTTTCGTCATATTATTGCTCAGCGCATTATCAATTGCCGCGCGCAAGCGCGGATTTGACGCAACGTCGCCACTGCCCAAGCGAGCAGAAACCGTAATTTCACGAATCAGTTTGGTGAAAATCTTTCCACGTTTAGCATCTTGCGCACCTTTCCTGTGACGGATGTTTGCCCACTTGCTATGTCCTGCCATAGAACCCTCTTAGTAACTACTCACAACAACTAATCTCTTACTTTTTACGCCCGTCTTACAATGGAAATTCCTACCTCGCCAAAAAGCTTTATCTCAAATCATCAGGAAAATCACCATGGTGACAAAACTGTATTGCGGCTTTCGCGACCAATGTTGAAAACAACATTGTGGTATGAGAAACGGCAAGAACACTATTTTTTATCAACTCGCCTGAATAGGCTTCATTATAAGTCACCGCGCCATCGTGCGGTGGTCTCAAGCGACAAACCAACCGTCCCATTCCTTGTCCGCCGGTACCAATTATCAACGCCGTATTATGATTCAGCTTATTACCGTGCTCAGCAACCAACGCACTCGCGCTTTTTCCTAGTAAAAATCGTCCTATGCGGTATTTGAGCAGACTACGTGCGACCTGGCTACCGTGAACAGGCACCCCCATTAATAAACAACTCTGCACTTGAGCAGGTTTATATTGGCTAAGATATTCAAGACAAACCAGGCCACCCAAACTATGTCCAACGAGACAAGCAGACTCTAGTTGAAGGCTTTGAATGAAATTAGCCAGACTAATCGCATTCTGCTGCAAGTCGCATCGCACAGTAGGGTAATCAAAATAATAAACCTGGAAATTTTTTTTCTTAAACTGCCAGCCGAGATACATCATTACCCAATGGTTCATCCACAAGCCATGTACCAAAACGACGGTTTTTTTATTCTTCATCATAAAATATAAAGTAATTTAATGGACGCCCACGAGCGGGGCTCCTAGGTTATGGCTTGTTCAATAAACGTCGGACATGCATTAAAAAGTGATTTGCATACCAACACGGAAGCCTTCTTCAAAATTTATATCTTTTTTTCTAAATTCCATAGTGTACTTGCGATACTCGACATAAGCGCCAGCGGTTGGAAACAGCTCGTATTGTATCCGTGCCGCTAATTCATAAAATCGTTTGGCATCTTTAAATGAAACAATCGGCGGGGCGTAATAAGCATCAATGCCCAAAATCAAACGATTCTCCTGCGGTATCGCATAACGCAGCATTCCA
>CALZHW010000220.1 GCA_945787125.1 uncultured Ectothiorhodospiraceae bacterium | reverse complement strand
GTTCTCGGCCAGTGCTTTTTGGCGGAGCTAGCTGGAAATAATCATCCGCCAGACATTGTTTAAGCAATGCGCCATCTATGTTATTCGCTTTGGCCCAGTCGCCATTATTGTCGTAGGATTGGTTTTTATGTTGCTGAATCCAGCTGTTAAGTAATACGTTGCCTGGCCCGGTATCAAACCCACTCACTTTATCGTCTTGTAATATGGAAATGTTGGCCATGCCGCCGATATTGACGATAACGCGATTTTTTTCAGGGCTGGTAAAAACGGCTTGATGGAAGGCTGGAACCAGTGGCGCGCCTTGGCCACCAGCAGCCATGTCCGCGCGCCGAAAATCAGCCACTGTGGTAATGTCAGTGAGTTCAGCAATTAGCGCCGGGTTGCCGATTTGCAAAGTAAAGCCGTGCTCAACGTTGGGTCGATGTCTAATGGTTTGGCCGTGACTACCGATTGCCTGGATTGATTCTTTAGCCACTCCACTGGATTTGATGGCGCTTAAACTGGCTGCAGCAAATAAGTGTGCCAGCCGGTTGTCCAGTCGACCCATCCGTTCTATTTCATTCTTGCCAGGACGACAAAGTGCCAGTATTTCCGCTTTTGTTGCTTGATCAATCGGATATTCAATGGTGTTTATTAATGCTATACGGCCGGAAGAGGTGAATTTTATGACGGCAGCATCTATCGCATCAATGCTTGTACCTGACATTAGTCCAATATAATATTCGGACATTTAACGTCTCCTTGACAATCTACTGTACGTTGCTATCTGCAAGTCTCATAGTTTTGACTAGGTCAAGCTGTGCTAGCAAAGGGCGCGATTGATTAAGAAAGTCGTTGCGGTCTTTTTTTGGGATGGATTTCGCATCGGGTAGTTTTACCGTTAACGGATTGCGATGCGCGCCATTAACCCGAAATTCATAATGTAAGTGTGGCCCGGTTGAGCGGCCGGTGGTGCCAACATAACCGATGACTTGGCCTTGTTTGACCTGTGAGCCATTGCGCGCCTTGCGATTGTAGGATTTCATGTGCGCGTAGAGTGTGCTGTATTTGCTGCCATGTTTAATGATGATGGTTTTACCATAACCCCCTTTGGTGGCGCGCCAGATAATTTTCCCATCACCCGCAGCTTTAATAGGCGTGCCGCGTGGTGCCGCATAATCGACTCCTTTGTGGGCTTTTTTGCGTTTCAATGTCGGGTGATAGCGATTGCCAAAGCGTGAACTAATTCTAGTGAAGTCAACCGGTGTGCGTAGAAATGCTTTGCGCATGCTTTTACCGTCTGCAGAATAATAGCTGCTATTGCCCTGTTTGTCAGTGTAGCGCAGGGCTGTGTGATTTTTGCCTTGGGTGTTAAATTCAGCGGCTATTATATTGCCGCTGCCAGCATGTTCGCCATCAAGATATAACTGCTCGTAAAGCACAGTAAAATGATCGTTTTCCCGAATATCCAGTGCAAAGTCGATGTCCCAGCCGAAAATGTGAGCAAGATCCATTGTAATGTTATCACTCAGGCCAGCTTCGACGGCCGCTTCAAATAATGAGGTTTCTATTGTGGCTGAAGCGTGCGTGATGCGACGTTCGTATTTGCGTTTCTCGTGATTGAGCGCAAATGCATTATTGGTTTTACTGAGCATGTATTTATTGGTTTTATCTGGATGATAAATTAAGTGTTGCAGTTCACCTGTTTGATTGGCGGCGACTTCAAACTTCTGTCCGGGTGTTAGGCGGGTGATTTTTTTAATTTCAATATCAGCATTTACAATCTCATTAATTTGGGCGTTTTTCAAACCTGCACGTTGTAAAACGTGTGTTAATGTATCGCCTTTTTTGACTTTTATTGTCTTATAATCATAATCGATATTTTCTTCGGTTAGTATTTTGTCAGCCGGCGAGGTCGCTGTTATTGATGCCGGTACGCTGAGTGGTAAGGTGGTTCGCGTTGCAGTAGAGTGAGCGTTGGGTAGTGATACTTTGCTTATCGGCTGGTTTTGTTTATTCGCTTCGGCGTCTGTTGACATTGCTACGAGCATCGCTAGCGCCGCACCGGCCGTCAGGATTATGGCGGCTATATGTATATGTTTAAAAGGCATGCGCTTAACTCCGACTTCTTCGGGGAAGGGTTTGTAATCTCTTTCAAATATATTTTGTTGGTTCATAAGCCTGCGAGAATGAGTTGTCAATTTGCTTGTAGAAGGTTCCTTGTTTTCAGCATGAAGCATACCGAAAACGCAGAATGACTGCAAAAATAGTGTTGAATCATTTTTGTGCTTAAGCACTATAGTTACATTATCGACTATTTTCAGAAAAATGTTAAATTATACTAACATCCTTCTGTTTAGTTGCCCAATTACACTTTTTTCCGAGACTGCTTTCAGGCGTTTAATGACCGATTTTCACCCGGATTGTGTTGTTTTCTGGTTTGTGTGGCTCGATTCCCATTGGCTCTAAGTCATCAGCTTGTCTGATATCCTCGCTGACTTCCTGCAGGTTGTTGCCATGTGTCTCAATCATCGCTAAATCGGCTTTTTCTTCTGCGCTTAAGTCTGTGAGTATCTTGTTTGGTGGAGCGGCTTCTTCCTGCTTGTCAGCGGCGAAAGTTTCGGTAATGGCGAGGGTGTTTTCAAGATTTTTAGTATCAGTATAAGCTTCGTCAGCAGACTGCTCATTCTCGGAGTCAATGAAAGACTGGAGTTTTTCTTGCTCAGAATTTGCCGTCGTATTGGATGTTGAGCATTGTTCCAGTTGCGAGCTGTTGCAAAAATTGCTAAATGCATCAGGGTTGTCATGATCATAGAGGGTTACCAGATTTCGACCATTTTCTTTAGCGCTGTACAGTGCTGCGTCAGCGCGGCTAATCAATTGTTCATGGTTATCCAGGCAGGGTTGGAACTCTGCAACACCCATGCTTGCGCTAATATTCAGTTCTATATCATTAAAGGCAATCGACTCGGTGGCCAGTTTGTCACAGAGTCGGTCAGCGAGAATTTTTGCGCCTGATAATGACGTTTCTGGCAACATGATTGCGAATTCCTCGCCACCGTAGCGTGCTAATAGGTCTGATTCTCTTAGTTGGTCACGAATTTTTGTCGCTGTTATTTTTAAAATTTCATCGCCTGCTAAATGGCCGTAGGTATCATTGACTTTTTTGAAGTGATCAAGATCCATGATGATGAAAGAGAGTGTGCCGCCGTAGCGTTTTATTCGGGCAAATTCTTTGGACATGTTTTGTTCGAGAAAGCGCCGGTTGTAGATGTTGGTCAGCGCATCTCGATTGCTGGCATCGGCCAGTGAGCGCACTGCATTCTTCAGCATATTTTGGTAAACACTGGTATCTGTTACATCGAATAGCGTGATGCAAACATTCTCAATTTCCCCGTTACTGCTTTTTATGGGAAAGAATGTACAATTTTGCCGCATATAGTCGATGCCGCCGGTGATGGGACGGTTATGCAGGAATTTAAATATGTATGGTCGGTGCTCCCAGGATGTGAAGGAGAAATTTTTAAGGATAAAGACGTTATTAATCTTTTGTTCTAGCCAGGATCTTGGTAGCTCAGGAAAAGCTTCAAAGATGTTTTTACCAACCACTTCTATTGATTTTTTTTGGCTATAGTTCTCCATGAAAGTGTTCCACGTTACTAGCTCGTAATCTTTGTTCACTACAAATACGCCGACACTAATGCGGTCAACAATTTCAGTGAGTATCTCTTGTGACGGAATATTATCCATTATATCGCTTCTAGAAATTGATCCAAGTCAGATTTCAATATACTGATAGTTTCTTCGGACATCATCACGAGTAGGTGGCTTTTAAAGTTTAGTGCCTCAAGGTTAAAATTGACTTCTAGCAGCAAGCTGTGTGACCAGGAAAGTTTTTCGGTATTAAATAGAGCGTCAGCAGGTACATTGGAGGCAATGACTGAGGGAGGCCCAAAGTTCACTTCCACATTAAGTTGCTTCGCAATGCCATTTATGCAGGCTCCAACCAGTACATTTCCAACATCAAGCAATAATTCAGCGTCAGCGTCAGCATCTGCATTATTGCTGGAGTTGTTGGGGTAGCCCATTAGTGTAGCCATTCCGCTGCACCCATTTTGATCGTAAACGGAAATTGCCTCGCCTCGCCAATAGCTAAAAAATGCCTGGCGTACTCCCGTGATCATCGTGTCTTCGCCAATGAGTTTGGCAATTTCCAGGTTTACGTTATCGGCATGAATTAATCGAATGCGAGGGATGGAGAGTTTGACGAATGTGCGTAAAATTCGCGCCAATGAGTCACCAGCAATGCCCATGCCGATGTTGACAACTTCTTGCAGTGCATCGGCTTGCTCGTCAGATAAGCTTGATTTTTCATCAGTAGAGCTAATCATAGATGCCATGCTCCTTTAATATGGTGACAAGATATTCCTTATTGACTGGTTTTTTGAGAAATGCCATGGCGCCAAGCTTCATCACGCGCGCTTCTGCTTCTGGCTGAATATCGGCGGTAAGTACAATGACAAAGCTATCGAGACCTTCCTTTTGCATGGTCTCAAGGGTCTGAAATCCATCCATTACAGGCATGGTAAGATCTAGAAATATGATATCAGCTAGACCTTGGTGATACTTCTCTAGTGCGTCTAACCCGTTAACGGCTTGGGTGATGTTGATATCCCAATCTTTGGGCAGTGAGGCGATCAGGATTTTCCTGGACACTGAAGAGTCGTCAACGACTAAAACGTTGGTGGTCATATTCCTCGCTTCCTTTGCTGAGTATGTTAAAAAACTACACGCAAGTCGTTTTGCCCGGCGGGCAGACCTGCTGTGCACCCGCGTTTTTGTCGCGCGCTCCTAAAGCTGCATTCAGCTAAGTAATCGACACATCTTGGTGGAGCTTTAATGCTTGAGGTGGAATAGTTGGAGTTTGTCTTGTTGGCTGCATGGGAGTTGGTGTGTTCTAAATTGATTTACAAGCCAAGATGCTCAGCAATATCTATATCTATATATAGTAGCAATAGATTGTTAAATGGGATATTTTTGAGCGAATATTGGTCAATTGAGTATCTTTATAAAAAAAACAAATTAATGATTGACGGAATAAAACTGGTGCGTATAATACGCGCTCTCAGACAGGCAATGAAGTCGATGAAGACCCACGAAACGGGGGTTGGAGGCAGGTTTGAGAAGCTCTTTAACAACTCGAGATCAAGTAATTTGTGTGGGCGCTTGCGTCGATAAGGGTAACACCGAAGAATATCGATGAATAAGCGTCACGTCAGTGACGATACGTTCGTC
>CALZHW010000219.1 GCA_945787125.1 uncultured Ectothiorhodospiraceae bacterium | reverse complement strand
AAAATTGATAGTAATCGCCAGGTGCAGTTACAAACTCAGCAAGCTTATCTCAACGCACTCAACGGAAATCAGCAAGTAAAGGCATTGCGCCAAGCAATGATTTCTAGTGAAAGCGCATTAGAAGCAACCAAAAAAGGCGTTGAAGTAGGGGTTAGAACCAATCTTGACCTGCTCGATGCGCAGCAATTATATTTTGGAACTCAACGTGATTTTAGCGTTGCTAAGTATGAGTACCTGGTAACGTTGATGCAGTTAAAGGCTGCCGCTGGTGTGTTATCGGAAACCGATGTCAAAGCACTTAATAGCCTGCTAACTACCATCTAATTACTCTTAAGCGGAGTAGTTCAAACTATTTCTCGTAATCAATGCTCGTAGTGGCAGAGCCTTATCGAGAGTATTGGCAGCAGGGATGCTGCCGTCAAGCCTACAAGGATGTATTCACGGCGTCTCTCAGTAAGGTTTTGCCGCTACGGGTGCTGGAATGTGGCACGTGTTGCAACGCATAACATTAATACAACTCAAGGAGATTTTGAGTGCGCAATGAATGGAATCTTGACCCTACTTTAATACATCTTAACCACGCTGCCGTTGGGCCATGGCCAATAAGAACAAAAAAAGCCATCTGCGCATTTGCCGAAGAAAACGCAAAACAAGGCTCACTGAATTACCTGCATTGGATGAAAGTTGAGGCCGAATTAAGACAGAACCTTGCAGCATTAATCAACGCCCCTGATCCAGATTGCATCGCACTGCTTAAAAATACCTCCGAAGCACTTTCCATCGTTGCCTATGGTGTAGACTTTAATGCCGGTGATAATATCGTCATCAGCGATCAGGAATTTCCTTCCAACCGCATCGTCTGGGACTCGTTAAATTTCAAAGAGGTTTCACTCAAAGAAGTTGATTTAAACAGCGCCGAAACACCGGAAGACGCGCTAATCAACGCCTGCGATGCAAATACCAGATTATTAAGCATCAGCTCGGTTCAGTATGGCAACGGCTTACGCATTGACCTACGGAAACTAGGAGAACATTGCAAAAAAAATGACATTTTATTTTGCGTTGATGCCATTCAAAGCGTGGGTGCAGAACAAATCGATGTCGAAATATGTCATATAGATTTTCTGGCAGCCGATGGACACAAGTGGATGCTCGCACCCGAAGGACTGGCTTTATTTTATTGTCGCAAAGCTTTAATTCCCACGCTTAAACTGCATCAATTTGGCTGGCATATGGTCAGTGACATGGGCAATTATAATCGCAAAACCTGGCAAGCCGCAGAAAGTGCCCGCCGTTTTGAATGCGGCAGCCCTAATATGCTAGGAATACATGCACTTAATGCGAGTATCTCGCTTTTACTTGAAGTAGGACTGCAAAATGTCGAACAAAAAATCAGACAGAAGATCAATTATTTATCGTGTGAACTTCAGCAACTTTTGCACATAGAAATTACAACACCAACAGATGATCACCGGCGATTAGGTATACTCAGTTTTCAATCGAAGAAAATTGCCAGTGAGACGCTGTTTAAAACACTGACAGAACAAAACGTGTTTTGCGCATTGCGTTCCGGCGCGGTGAGACTTTCTCCGCATTACTACACACCTGAACAGCAATTGAACACGGTTATCCAATTAATTACTGAACTCTGATTTGATGATTTGTTTTGTCTATACTAAGGAACATGTATGGGTTCTGTAAGGCAAAGTTAATCTGCTGGAAATCTAAATGAAAAGGTGTAATTGATTCCGGCACAGTTTATGATTCACAAACCGGGTAAATAAGTTTGTAATTAGATACTTATGCTGCAATATTTAGCAAACCGCTACGTCTCTTGCTTAATAAATAACTGAACACCGTAATATAAAGGAGTGTTAACGATGTGGGCTTTACTACTTTTCCTTGTTTTATTCATGGTACTTGCGTACCGAAGGAGCCCAGCAAGAATCTGGACTATTGCTATCGGTGTTTACCTCGGCATAGTTACCCTCTTTTACTACTCAGCATTTATGACGTGGATCGTGTGGCCAGCGTTTGTTGTATTTGCTCTACTCCTTAATGTAACCTTGGTTAGAAAAATACTTTTCATTAAACCTGTCTTCAAGTTATTTACCAGCGCATTACCGAAAATGTCCAACACCGAAAAAGAAGCCCTGGACGCTGGCACTGTCTGGTGGGATGGCGACTTATTCAGCGGTTCACCCGATTGGGGAAAATTACTCAGGCACAAAACCGCACAATTAAATACTGAAGAACAAGCCTTTGTTGACGGCCCAACAAATGAATTGTGCAGCATGATTAGCGATTGGGAAATTTCTGAATTGCGCAATGATTTGCCACCTGAGGTATGGCAGTTTATTAAAGAGCAGAAATTTTTAGGCATGATCATTCCCAAAGAATATGGCGGCTTGGGTTTTTCTGCCCTCGCCCACTCGGCGGTCATTATGAAAATTTCAACCCGCAGTGTGGCATCGGCAGTTAGCGTCATGGTACCCAACTCACTCGGGCCAGCAGAACTGCTTTTACGCTACGGCACCGATAAACAAAAAGATCATTATCTACCGAGACTAGCAGATGGCAGAGATATTCCCTGCTTCGCATTAACCAGTCCAGAAGCCGGCAGCGATGCCAGCTCCATTCCAGACTTCGGCATTGTATGTCGGCAAGATTACGAAGGAAAAACGAATGTATTGGGTATCAAGCTCACTTGGGACAAGCGCTACATTACCTTGGGTCCGGTCGCAACACTGCTGGGGCTTGCATTTCAATTGCGTGACCCGGATGCTTTGCTGGGTGACAAAAAAGATTTGGGCATCACCTGCGCGTTAATACCAACCAGTCACGAGGGTGTCAACATTGGCCGTCGTCATCATCCTTCCGGTATCGGTTTTCAAAACGGACCTAACTCAGGTGATGAAGTCTTTATTCCAATAGATTGGATTATCGGTGGTCAGGAACAGGCCGGACAAGGTTGGCGCATGTTAATGGAATGTCTAGCTGCGGGCCGTTCTATCTCCTTGCCCGCGCTGAGTGTTGGCGGGGTTAAATTCACCAGTCATACTATTGGCGCGTATGCCCGCGTCCGTAAACAATTTAAAACGCCTATTGCATACTTTGAAGGTATCGAAGAACCGCTGGCACGGATGGCAGGTTATACCTACATGATGGATTCAGCCCGGATATTAACTGCCAGTGCCTTAGATCATGGTGAGAGCCCTTCCGTACTTTCTGCCATTCTGAAATACAATCTTACTGAACAAATGCGCCAAGCAGTGAATGATGCAATGGATATCCAGGGCGGCGCTGCGATATGTCTGGGGCCAAATAATATACTCGGTAAACTGTACCACGCCATCCCGATTAGTATCACCGTCGAAGGGGCAAATATTCTAACCCGCACACTCATCGTTTTTGGCCAAGGTGCGATACGCTGTCATCCGTATGTTTTCAACGAAATGAAAGCCGCACAGAATGCCAATAAAGCCGAAGGCGTGGAACAGTTTGATCAATCTTTTTCTGCCCACATCAACTTTATTCTTAGCAACTTTTCTCGAACCTTTGTGCTCGGTATAACACATGCGAAATTTGTTGAAGTGCCCGGCAATATAAAACTCGCACGCTATTATCAACATCTCACACGTTTCTCCAGTGCGTTTTCATTGATGGCTGATGTTACGATGTTAACCATAGGCGGTGGTTTGAAGCGCAAGGAGAAACTATCCGGCCGGTTTGCTGATATTCTCAGCATGCTTTATCTGGCTTCCGCTTCACTAAAACGTTTCGAAGATGATGGTTGCCCCGAAGAAGACCTAGTTCTTGTGCAGTGGACAATGGAAGAAACCTTATACCGAATGCAAACTGCAATGACTGAGATATTGCAAAATTTCCCACTGCCCTACGTCGGCAAATTTTTCAAATTAATTGTTTTCCCGCTCGGGCAACGTTTCAAAAAACCCAGTGATGTTTTAGGGCATGAAGTCGCTGGCACCTTAATATCGCCGAGTAAAACCCGCTCGCGCCTTACCGATGGCATCTACATCCCCACGGACGAAGATGATCAGGTAGCTCGGCTGGAAGAGGCATTTGGCATGGCGCAAGAAGCAGATAAAATCGAGAAACGTTTGTTTGCGCTGAAAAAACAGGGAAAAATAGACGGAATAGATGTGGAAAATCTTCTGCAAGACGCCGATTTAAAAACATTGGTTCCCGACCAAGACGTAAAATTTTATGCGCGTTACCTCACACTGCGTAAAGCTATCATTAAAGTCGATGACTTTGCGCCTGATGAATTTAATTTGCTTAAATAAGGATATTGTCGCATGACATATTTAGCTAAGAAAGCCTATAACAAACCGGTTTATGTGGTTGACGGTTGCCGTACCCCTTTTTTGAAAGCCAGAGGGAAAACTGGACCTTTTCACGCCGCTGACCTCGCAATGGCTGCTGCACGACCGCTAATGCAGCGCCAAACGTTCAGTGCAACAGATATCGACGAAGTTATTCTAGGCTGCGTTATGCCTGGCCCCGATGAAGCTAATATAGCCCGCGTTATTTCCCTGCGACTTGGTTGTGGCGAACAGATACCCGCCTGGACCGTGCAGCGCAATTGCGCTTCGGGTATGCAGGCATTAGATAACGCGGCGCAAAATATATCATCCGGCCGCTCGGATCTTGTGCTGGCGGGTGGGGTAGAATCCATGAGTCATGCACCGGTTTTGCTCAATGACCTCATGGTCAATTGGCTAGGTGATTTCAGTCGTGCACGAAGTTTTATGGCGAAACTTAAAGCGCTTGCCGCACTGCGAGGCAAACACCTTAAACCAATTATTGGTTTGTTACGCGGATTAACCGATCCGGTTGTTGGTTTAAACATGGGGCAAACCGCTGAAATTTTAGCGCATCGATTTAATATCTCCCGCACTGAAATGGATACCTTTGCGGTAGAAAGCCATCGACGTCTGATGTCCGCCCAAGATAACCATTTATTAGATGAGATAGCCGTCGCTTACGATCGTGCGGGTAAATATTACGAAAACGACGATGGCCTACGACGAGACTCTGATATTGCCGGGCTCGCAAAACTAAAACCTGTTTTTGACCGAGACTTTGGCAAAGTCACCGCCGGAAACAGTGCGCAAATCACTGACGGCTCGGCGATGTTACTACTTGCCAGTGAAAATGCAGTAAAGGAATTTAACTTACCCGTCCTTGGAAAAATCATGGATTGCCAGTGGGCAGGGTTAGATCCTGCGCAAATGGGACTTGGGCCAGCACATGCCATGGCGCCGTTAT
>CALZHW010000218.1 GCA_945787125.1 uncultured Ectothiorhodospiraceae bacterium | reverse complement strand
ATATAGATGCTCGCAGAGTTCAATTAGGTAGGCCAGGGCTATACATTCCTTTCGAAAAGTTTGTTAATAATCATATTAAAGGTAGAGATGTGTAGTAGTCAGAAAAATAACATAATGCCTAACACATATGAGCCGCCACCAAGTCAATAGATATTAGAGTACTTTTCAGCCAATATTTTGGCCAAAATATTTATCAATCAGTAAACCCGGTCACTTCGTCTGTCATGGTAGCTGTTAAGTCAGTCGCTTACAGCAAACACATATAGAGGGTCTCTTATTGCGGTCTCACCGCTGCCTGCTGTTATCCAATCCATTGAATGTGCAGGGCCACTAGACATTCATCGGTTAACCTTGTGCTGGCACTATTCAAGGGGCTGGTTCATTGTGACCAGTTAGTTACAGGCTCAGTCAAGGTGTAAACGACTTTACTCATTGTATTAATGCACACCAATGGCGTCGCTAATCAAAGCGACAGGCTGAGGCGTGATGCTATATAAATCGAGATATTACTATCTATTGATGCGATCGATTATTTGTATAGTCGGCCTGTGTGTCCAGTTAGACGTTGAGCTGACGCCATTGTGTGACTAACCCTTTAGAAATCGTTTTTCATCGAATGTCGTCTCATTCACCAGCATAAAATAAACACAACGCCCGATCTTATGCGCCAGGGCGGAAAGTGCTTTGGCCTTGCTCATTCGTTTTTGAAGCGTGAGCAATTAGTTTTGGCCATCTTTGTTGCCACGCAGGTATAACGCGGCTGCCTCAGAAAAGGCCCATTTTAGATGCGCATTGCCGATTTTGTTTCCCTGTGCGCCGTAACTTTTGCCTGCCGACTCTGCTTTACATTTGACCAGCCGTGAGTAAGAGGAAAACTTTTGAATCGATTCGAATCGGTCAATGTTACCAATCTCATAAATAATCGTCAGCGCAAGAATACGGCCAATACCTGAGATGCTTCTGAGCAGTTTTAAATGGGCGGGGTTATGCTGTTTCGCTTGCTGTTCGATATACCATTCGTTCTTGCTGAGTTCTTTGGCATAACAATCGAGGATGGCCATATCGAGATCAATGTTGCGTTGTACACTCGTATAATGCAGACATAGAGTGATCTGGCATGTAGATCTATACCGCAGTAGTATGGGTGAGTGTTATTATAAAAGTTCATTGAGTTTTCTCCTTGTGGTTTGGTTGCCACCCCAGTTTAGGAAAAATGACTATGCTGGGGGAGAAGGCTCAATGAGTATCAAAGGCGGTCAAGCTGACACTCAAGCGTGAGCGAGTGAAACGAAAGATATACAAAACTCGTGAGGATGCACGACAAGATTTCTTCGATTATATTGAGTTGTTCAACAATTCAAAACGAAAGCATGGCTACAATGGTAATGTATCGCCCATTGAATATGAGAAACGATACTTTGTGAAGCAAGGTACTCTCTAGAAAACTGGGGTCGATTCAGAGGTGCACTTCTATTTAATTTGTTTTGGCTTGAATAGTGCTGGCACCTGTATCAAGATCATGAGTGATGCCAGCATCAATAGGTAGCCAAATATGAAACTTGGTGCCCTTGCCAAGTTCACTCTCAACACTAATTTTCCCTTTATGTTTTTGAATGATGTTGTATGAAAGTGATAGGCCAAGTCCGGTGCCTGAACCTACGGGTTTGGTTGTAAAGAATGGTTCGAAAATACGGCCGATTTTTTCTTCTGGAATGCCTGAGCCAGTGTCTTCAATCTCTAGCCATATACCATTTTCCTCAGTTCCGGTTGTAATGGTTATGATGCCGTGCTCTTCTATTGCATGGGCGGCATTGATTAAAAGATTCATTATGACTTGGTTGATTTGTGAAGAAAGACAGGTAACTAGAGGCAGTTCAGCATAATTCTTGACTACTTCGGCTTTGTATTTTATTTCATTGTTAACAACGTTAATTGTACTGTCTATACCTTGGTGTATGTCTGTGGCTTGCCATTCACACTCATCGACATGGGAAAAATCTTTCAGATCTTGAACAATTCTTTTTACCCGTACGAGGCCTTCCTTTGATTCTGAGATAAGGTCGGTAAGGTCTTCTTTGAGATATTCAAGATCAACGTCATTTTTTGCCTGTTTGAGTGGTTGCGCTAGTTCATGGTTGTGATCTAGCAGGGAGTCACATTCTTCATACGCGGATAGCAGTTTCAACATTTCACTTATGTAGCCCTCTAACGAAGAAACATTTGAATTGACATAGCCAATAGGATTGTTGATTTCGTGTGCAACACCGGCTGCAAGCTGACCAATTGCAGCCATCTTTTCAGACTGAAGCAGCTGATTTTGTGCTTCTTCTAACTTTCGATTGAGCGCCGATAATTTGTTGCGTTGTTTAATGAGCGATGCGGATGTCCTTAATAGTTTCTGTTGGAAGGAAGCTGTGTTTGTGGCATCAAATACTGATAGGCATATGTGCGTGACCTTACCGGATTCATCTGTCATGGGTGAGAATGTGCAATCCTGCAACATATATTTTTCGCCGCCCATAACGGATCTGGGATTCGGAAACTTGAATAGATAGGGGCGGTATTCCCAGGATGTGAAAGCAAGATTTTTTAATAAAAAAACACTTTTAATTTTTTTTTCAATGCCGCTTCCCGCGGTCTCTGGGAATAGCTCGAAAAGACTATTGCCGACGGCTTCTGAGGATTTGATGCCGCTATGGATTTCCATAAATCTGTTCCAGAGGACGATATTGGAATGTTCATCAAGTATGACAATGCCTGCATTGATCTGGCTGACAGCCATGTTTACCAGGGTCGATGTTTCTTGCGGGAGAGTGCTCATAATTCATCCAGTAAGATGTCAAGTCTTTGGATAAGTGGTTCGAATGAGTCTTCGGCAAGAAATAGCAGCATATTGCTTGAAAATGAATGTTGTTCCAGAGTGAGGCGTATCTCCATTACCAAGGCATAGCTCCAGTTGGTTGAGCCTGCGGTGAAGAAATCTGCAATGCCAGTGTTGGCAACGACAACTGAGGGGGCTGTATAACTAACAGACATATCCAGCTGGGATGCGATGCCATTCAGGCATGCGCCAACCAGTATGCTGCAAACATCCAGTATCATTTCTCTCTCATTATTGAGCGTGATTTCACCTTCATAGCCCATTAGGGTAGCGAGTTCATGGGTGCCGCTGGTATTGAATAAAGTGATGCCTTCGCCTTCCAGTTCGCCTGAAAATGGCTGGCGTAGGACGGTCATTTTTTCACGATATTCCTCTTTTCCTGCTAGTGATTCACGTAGCTGATCTATGTTGCTGACATGAAATTTTGGAATTGAAAGTTCAACAAAGGTGTCAAACAGTTTTGCCATGGAATCGCCGGCTTGCCCCATGGCGATGTTGACTACCTCCTGCAAGGCATCCCGACGATCTTCATTGAATTTCTCGTTTAGCTTAATCATAGCAAGCGTAGCTCCTGGACAACTTTTTTCACATCATCGCCCGATAGCGGCTTCTGGATAAAAGCTTTAGCCCCCAGAGTGATAGCTCTTTCATAGGCCTGAGTTTGCACGTCGGCGCTGATGACAATCACAGGCACTTTGTTGTTTTCTTTTTGCAGGGCTTCAAGTACACCAAAGCCATCAAGCTCCGGCATAGTTAGATCCAGAAAGACGACATCAGGCTTTTTTTCGTGAAAAATTTCTAGCGCTTCGATGCCATTGGCCGCCTGATATATGGGGACATCCCATTCTTCAGGCATTGATCGGATAATCAGTTTTCGTGACATTTTAGAGTCATCAACAACCAGTATAGAATTAATCATTATTCCCGCCGTGCCATGTATTTAATTCAATTTAAATAGTATTTACAGAAAAGGGTTGTTATAAAGCAACCTGATACAATAAAAAATATTAGGCAGCATAGTTCGTGTGGTTTTAGCTAGCCTCATGGTCTTGAATCTCTTCTGCATCTGTGTCATTTGGATTTATCGGCAGAAAATTTTCTACCTACAGTGATAATTTTAAAATTATATTAGTCAGCGATATTGTTCATGAAATTTGTGCGCGAGTATTAATATTTTATTTTTTATGGTTAATATCTTTGGACGATGATTAATAAAAATGCAATATGCTTGATATTCGGAGTATTTGAGTGGACAGTCGCAACGTCGTTGCGGGCAGGTGGAAGCAGAGCAAAGTAATGGCAGAAAAGACCATAGACCATGTATCTGGCGATGCGCCACAGCACTGCCCCTTGTGCGGGCGCCTTAATCATTGTGCCATGGCCGGGGCTACCACGGTGGCGGTGAATTCATGCTGGTGTCATAAAGTGACGATTCCGGAGGGTTTGCTTAGGCAGCTGCCGAAAGCAATGCGTTGTAAGGCCTGCATCTGCCAACGTTGTGTGGATGAGTATAATAGGCATGAATGTCTAAATATAAATGGATGAATCAAAATGGTAATAAATGTCGCTAGGCCTGAATTGTTGGTGCGTCAGCTAATAGATCGTGATACCTGGACCTATACCTATTTACTGGTTGATCCACGGACACAGCAGGGTGTGTTGATTGACCCGGTACGCGAACAACTTGAACGGGATCTGTCGCTGATTAAGGAGCTGGGTGTTGAGTTGCACTATGTGCTGGAGACACATGTGCATGCTGATCATATTACCTCGGCGGGTATGATCCGCCAGCAGACGGGAGCGAAGATTGTCTATAGCAAGGCTGCCGAGGTTCAAGCAATCGATATTGCGATTAATGATGGCGATAAACTTGAGATTGGCGCTTACTCTATTACAGCGTTGATGACGCCAGGGCATACCAATGGCTGTGTCAGTTATGTGGTGGATGGCATGTTGTTTTGTGGTGATGCTTTATTGATACATGGATGTGGGCGAACCGATTTTCAGCAAGGTAGTGCCGAAGTGCTGTATGACAGTATTACCCAGAAACTGTTTAGCTTGCCAGACGAAACACTGGTTTATCCCGGCCATGACTATGCCGGCAGAACCAGTTCGACCATTGCAGAAGAGAAACGCTGGAACCGCCGCCTGGGTGGTGGCAAGAGCAAGGCTGAGTTTGTGAAGATTATGCATAATCTTAACCTTGATTTGCCGAAAAAGATTAACGAGGCTGTGCCAGCAAATATGGAAACCGGGATAAGCTTTGACCCCAAGCGCTACTTGCATGAGGAATTTTCCATGGTCGATCTGCATCAGGCCTGGCAGGCGCTTGGGCAGGATGAGCTGGTTATCGATACCCGTTCAGCGGCTGAATTTTCCGGAGGACATGTGCCAAGGGCAAAAAATATACCGTTT
>CALZHW010000217.1 GCA_945787125.1 uncultured Ectothiorhodospiraceae bacterium | reverse complement strand
AACGTGTTAACAAAAAGCTAACTCGCTGTGCTGACGGCACTAAGCAGAAAGAATGCTATGTTGCTGAACTAATGTTTGATGGTTCATTGGCTAATTCCAACCCTACATTTGAAAATTACATGCCATTTTTATTCCAGGGAAAAATATTGCCACAGGTGTTTGACGAGTTCAGAAACCTTGGCATCTTTAGTGCAACGGGTGTCTATCAATCAGCAACAGATCAAATCGCCAATGAACGTTTTGTTGGCCTGGAAAATAACGGAATCGTATGTATTACTTCTCCTTGTTTTAGCTTTGATGAATACATTTTAAATACAAGACATATGGTGGAGATATCATCGATTGATCTAGGTCGCACAGGCGCCAGCCTTGAAAAAATCGAACGAGCAAGAGAAATCATGGCCAATGGCGGTGTATTGCTTGCTTCGGGTCGAAACCATATAGTAGATGATTCAAACGGCGAAGGTAAAGAATTTGTTGCACAACAATTCTTCCTGCCTGTATTTACACATATAACAGCATGCGAAAAAGGCTATCGTTTTTCAGATGGCTTCTGCCGCACACCCTACGGCTGCACATTCCCAAAACTGGAACTCACTTCACTTGGTGGCACACCAATAATTGACCTATTCACTGACCAAACCACTGGATCGTCTTCTAAAAGCTGTGTTGACACATGTGACTTCCCTGCATCTTTCAATGGTCCAGGACAATGTTCAATTGCCTTACCATAGCCGATTTAAAAGTAAAGTTTCTCACTATTAACCCGTTGGTTAATCAATAAAATCAATTACTGCCCTAGCTCACAAAGATGCGAGCTAGGGTCAATCGCCTGCTGGTGTTTTTCTTCAGCTACAGTAGAATGAGCTGAATTTAACTATGATCGAATTAATAAAAAATGTCGGATACTCGGACTCAAGGCTATCATCCCAGCTTACTTGCAATTATTCTTCCCGGAATTCTTATTGCTGCAACGGGCGTTGGTGCTGGTGATTTAGCAACGGCCAGTTTTGCGGGTAGTCACTTGGGTCTGGCGATTTTATGGGCGGTTATTGTCGGCAGTATTTTCAAATTAGTTTTGACTGAAGGGTTGGCACGCTGGCAACTCGCTACGGGGCAATCTTTGCTTGAAGGATTAGCTCAGCGTCTCGGGCCAGTTTTTGCCTGGTTGTTTTTGCCTTATCTAATACTCTGGTCCTTCTTCGTTGGCTCAGCTTTGATGAGTGCTTGCGGCGTCACCTTGCACGCTATGTTCCCCATATTTGAGGACGCATCCCAAGCTAAAATTGTGTTTGGCATCGCTTGCAGTTTATTAGGACTAATAATGGTTCTGCTCGGGGGCTTTAAGTTATTTGAAAAAATAATGGCGCTTTGTATTGCTATAATGTTTGTTGTCGTGCTGCTTACCGCAGCGATATTATGGCCAGGAACGAGTGAAGTTTTGCAAGGGCTCAGCACACCAACTATTCCTGATGCTCAAGGTAAAGGCATTACCTGGACGATCGCATTGATCGGCGGTGTTGGTGGCACACTCACCATTCTTTGTTATGGCTATTGGATCAGAGAAAAAGGCCGTAACTCTGTCGACTACATCCGTACTTGTCGCATAGATTTAGCAACAGGTTATACGCTGACTGCATTGTTTGGTATTGCTATGGTCATTATCGGGAGCACTTTGGAAATAGAAGGTAAGGGAGCAGGTTTGTTAGTGAGCCTGGCTGATACCTTACAAGAACCTTTGGGTGAGACGGGGCGATGGTTGTTTCTCATTGGTGCATTTGGCGCTGTTTTCAGCAGTTTATTGGGTGTTTGGCAAGCTGTGCCCTATCTGTTTGCTGATATTTACCGGCTATTTTTTAGCAAAGAGCAGCACGATATCGTAGATACTCAGGCTTGGCCTTATCGCGCTTATTTATTCGCATTGGCATTTGTTCCTATGCTCGGATTGATGATGAGTTTCAAACAGGTTCAGCAATTTTATGGCATCATAGGAGCCGCCTTTTTACCTTTGCTCGCTATCACGCTGTTAATCATGAACAGTAAACGCGAGTGGCTGGGAGAACATGCTAATCGCTGGCCAAGTAACGCCCTGCTGAGCGCTACATTATTGTTTTTTGCAGGATTGGGTTGGATGACGTGGAGTGATTAATTGAATACTTTGTCATAAGTTTTTTAAATTCGTTACCTGCATTGATAATTATTCCTTATTTGCTATTAGTTGAAACTCTACTAAACTTACTTTTGCTTTCGTTATTTTGTTAGGAATTTATTATACGAATGCAGGTAAGGCGGTTTCTTCCAAACTTTGCTTTATGTCACTGTCTTCAGAAAGCATTGGCATCAAACCGTTCAGCAATTAAAATTCCGTAATTCTCACAATGACTTATTAATTAATGTCATTAAGGAGTAGCGAATATGGGTAAAGCAATAGTACCTTTAGTTTTCATGGGTTTTATTCTATTGTTGTTTGTGATATTACCATTAACAACATCCTGATTTTAGTAAAATAATTTAGCAGGAAACAGTACAGACAAATCCCAGCATAAAACCCTCCTCAAAGTGTAAAGCTGGGATTTGTTCATTATTAAAAATGATTTTATCCAACTCACCAGTTACAGCATTTCATAACGGTTTTCATGTAACACTAACAATCATTCATTCGTTTTATAACGCATATCGTATCATTTGGTTTATTTTAACTATTCATATCTAAACCCTTAACGGTAGCTTATATATGATGCGAACTCGCCCAATTCACAATATCTGCTGCACCCAAGGCGCCAGGCTGGCGGGCAATCTCTCGCCCACCTTTGAATAGCACCAGTGTTGGAATACTGCGAATACCATACTGCGCGCCAAGCCCCTGCTCGGCTTCCGTATTAACCTTGGCCAACCGGATTTGTGGTTCTAATTCAGCGGCGGCCTGCGCAAAGGCGGGAGCCATAGCTTTGCAAGGGCCACACCAAGGGGCCCAAAAATCTACCACTAGCGGGATGTCATTACCTTCAATGTGACTAATGAATGTTGCCGCATTCAACTCCACGGGATGAGCAGAAAATAGTGGCTGTTTGCATTTTCCACACTTGGGCTGGTCAGCCAATCGACCTGTCGGAATACGGTTTACCACTGCGCAGTGTGGACAAACAACGTGTGTTATTTCACTCATATAATTTGCTCTCCTTACTCACTATTCACTATATTGCACTCCAAGCTCGCATACTTCCAATCGAGCTTGCAACGCTTTGTTCTCTTCCAACAACTCGAGTGCTAAAGCGATACCCGGTAAATTGATATTCAGATCGCGTTGCAAACGCTGAACAGTGAGCACACGTTGGATGCATGGCCCACTGAAACGCCACTGCGTTCCACTCTCAAGCGGTTCAAGTATGCCTTCCTCCACTAGCATTAACAACCATTCCGCATTGACACCACAAACCTGACTTAACTCACCGAGCGATAATTCAATTTCCTGCTCAACAATATGACCACTATATACATAAGATGTCACCGTCATTTAAACCCCCTATTTATACCCCCAGTGCAGCACGCGGATTGAACGCTAGTTTTTGTTCCATTTCCCGATACAACGCTTTGGCTTTATCCGTTTCTGCTGGCGGCAGTACCACCTGCAATATCACGTAAAAATCACCCGCAGTTTTACTCGGTATACCCTTGCCTTTCAGTCGCATTTTTCGCCCTGACTTAGAGTTTGGCGGAATTTTCAACTCAACCTTGCCACTTGGCGTCGGCGCAACAATCTTAGCCCCTAACGCGGCTTCCCAGGGAGCAACAGGAAGATCAAGATAAACGTCCTGTCCCTCTGCTCGATAAATGGCATGAGGCTTGAGTTCTACTTCAAGATAAAGATCGCCTGCTTTACCCTGACCGTATCCTGCACTGCCCTGACCCGCCAATCGAATATGCTGCCCTTGATGAATGCCTTGCGGAATTTTCACATTCAGTTTTCGATCTATTACTTTAGGCCGCCCGTCTGCTCCCACTTCAGTATGATGTAAAGTGATGGTGCGGGTAGCACCTTGAAAAACATCTTCCAGCTCAATGACAATCCTGGCGTGAGAGTCTTCTCCACGCTGACTGAATTGCGATTGACGGGTTTGAGCTCGGCCTGCTTGGCCGGCATGACCGGCGCCAAACAATGACTCGAAAAAATCACTAAACTGTGATGCATCCGCTTCAGTAAACCCGCCACCGTGAAACTCGAATCCCTGATCCCAATTCGGTGGCGGTCGGAAATCCTGCCCTGATTGCCAGTTTTCCCCAAGCTGATCGTAGGCAGTCCGTTTTTCTGGATCCTTCAATACCTCGTATGCTTCACCCACCGCTTTAAATTGCGCTTCCGCATCTGACTCCTTACTCACATCTGGATGATATTTACGCGCCAATTTTCGATACGCGCGTTTGATCTCATCCTGACTTGCGGTACGCTCAACGCCCATTATTTTATAGTAATCTTTGAACTCCAACGCCCACTCCCTGAATAAGTTGTCTGCGAGATTAATTCAATCACACGGACTTAGATGATACAACGTTTCACCCAAGCATTCAGAATTTTCAAACACCATATACTTTAACAATATTTAACGCTTGCAGCTCTAACTCTTAGTTGGCAACGGAATTTCGCATTATCTGACATGTTCTGTACTCCTTTTTACTGACTCATTTCCGACTCTTGACAGCTGTAGAGTCACATAGAAAGGCGCTTTTTTCTGCTACCTAAGTTACACATCAAGCGTGATAACTGGAGACATACTCGCTTAGCACTCTAACAAGATTCAGGAAAGCATAAGCTTGACTAAACCACTGGGGCAATTTGCAAATAATCTTATTATCAATTGCGTCAAGTCTCGAACGACCAGGATTAAATAAAACAATAAAAAAGAACTGGCAGGATTCATAATTAAGTACTAATATTATAAAAAACTAATGGAGGATAACTTAATGAACAAACAACTTACTCGCGGCCTACTTTTAACGTTTATTTTTAGCGCAACAGCACCCGCTTACGCAGAACAAGGCTGGCGCTTGTTTGCAGGAACTGAAGATGACTTCCAATTCAAACCTACACTATCGCTAATGACTGGCGCTATTGATAGCGATGAAATCATGCCGGATGCTGGAATGGCCTACGGCATAGAAGCTTCATTTGCCTGCCCGTTAATACAATCCCCCGGAAATAAGATACGCCAACAAATCAGTTATATGAACTACGACGAGGATAACGTCACACTCCATACGGTTGAAGCGAATGTGCACTATCGGATTGCCGTCAGCGAAAAAGTGAAAGCCGGTTTTGGCCCAGGTATTGGTTATGTGCGATCAGAAATCGCAGATAAAACGACGAATATGCTTGCCGGTCAACTTGGTGCCAGTTTGC
>CALZHW010000216.1 GCA_945787125.1 uncultured Ectothiorhodospiraceae bacterium | reverse complement strand
AGATAAGCTATTCCACCTACAATAGCGGCATCATCGGCATAAGCGCGATCACCATGCAATTCTTCAAAGCCATTAAAAATTCGCGGAATGTAATCCAACGTGTAGGGACGCTTGGGATGGCGTGCGAGCTGGGAGACCTGCCACGGTGTCAATTTAGAAAATATTTGTTGAGTTAAGCCTTCGCTTTTTTCAACCAACTTCTGAATTTCATCGGTAATATTTATTTCGCTGTCGTCACCAACGAAACGTAACTCTTCAATTTTCGCTTCAAGCTCCGCGATAGGTTGTTCAAATTCTAAAAAGTTCAGGTTCATTGTTTTTTTCTGATTTAATTGTTTAATAGTTAGTCAGTCCGAGAGAGGTTGCAGAGCAACCAAAACCCGGCTGAATTTTCAGGATTATAACACTACGTGACAGATGAAGTAACGTTCCGCCGTTTGCAATCTACTTACGGCCTATTTACAGTCTACTTACAATCTAGGTGTACAACGCACATGTGGTCAATATTCCAGCAGCACGTTATCCTTGCCGGTTAAGTTGCTTAATTGCCCCATCAGGTCTTCAGTAGGACGAATTTTCCACTGCTCACCCAAAGGCACCCGACCTTGAATATTGTTGCTACAGTAACGTATATAAACTGGGCAGTTGCCGGGTTTATAGGGTGACAAGGCATGCGCTAAATGTTCAGCAAAACCGTTTTTAGCAATTTCAGGATTGATTGCCAGGATAATCCGCTTAGCGTATTGCCCTCGCGCCATATCCATATCAAACACTTCTCGCGCCTGCATGCGTAAACGGCCACTAAACTCATCCAGACTGACTTCACCGCTGACCACTAAAATCGCATCGGCTTTTATCTGCTCTTTACTCTTTTCTAAAGTATCGGCAAACAAGGTCACGTCGATTCGCCCAGACTTATCGTCTAAGGTCAAAACAGCCATTGTGTCGCCTTTTTTGGTTCGCATATATCGACTACTGACCAGCAGCCCGGCAATTGTCACTTTGGTTTTTCGATCCGCTTGTAATTTAGCAATTCGATGATTGATAAATTGTTTTAATTCTTTTTGATAGAGATCAATCGGATGCCCGGTTAAATAAAGCCCCAAGGTGGCTTTTTCGCCTTCCAGGCGGCGCCGGTCATCCCACTCTGGGCTGGTAATCCATTGGTCATTGTTTGCCGTATCGGTATTCACCGATTGCGTATAACCAAACATATCATTTTGCCCGGCAGCGGAGTTACGTGTGCTTTGCTCTGCCATCTGCGAGGCCTTGCTTAACGTTGCCATCATGGTTGCGCGATTGGGCCCAAGCGTATCCATGGCACCGGAACGAAGCAGAGTTTCCATGACTCGCCGATTGACTTTTTTTAAGTCCACGCGTTGACAAAAATCAAACATATCAGCAAATGGGCCGTTTTCATTTCGCTCGCTGACAATAATCTCAATCGCGGCTTCACCCGCCCCTTTCATCGCACCAAGACCATAATTAATAGTTCTTTCATCGGTTGCAACAAACTTGTAAGCACTCGTGTTCACATCGGGCGCTTTAAGGTCCAGTTTCATGTGTCCGCATTCTTCAATAAAGCCCACGACTTTTTCAGTATTATCCATGTCTGACGATAACACTGCCGCCATAAACGGTGCCGGATAATGGGCTTTCAACCAGGCGGTTTGATAAGAGACTAATGCATAAGCGGCGGAATGCGATTTATTAAACCCATAACCGGCAAATTTTTCCATCAAGTCAAAAATATACGTTGCGGTTTCTTCTGCAATACCGCGGCCCAGCGCACCTTTGGTGAAAATTTCTCGCTGCTGAGCCATTTCTTCAGGTTTTTTCTTACCCATGGCGCGACGTAACATATCCGCGCCGCCAAGCGTATAACCGGCCAGCACCTGGGCGATTTGCATAACTTGCTCTTGATAGAGAATTACCCCGTAAGTCGGCTCCAGAATAGGCTCAACATCAGGATGTGGATATTCAATTTTCGCCCGACCATGTTTACGATTGATAAAGTCGTCAACCATGCCAGACTGTAACGGGCCTGGGCGAAAGAGTGCCACCAGAGCAATAATCTCTTCAAATACATCAGGCTGCAGACGTTTGATCAAGTCTTTCATGCCTCGTGATTCCAGCTGGAACACGGCGGTCGTTTGGTGTGCCTTCAATAAATTGAAAGTGAGTTCGTCGACTAATGGAATTGCGCTGATATCCAACAATTCTTCACCACGCGTTTGCTTGATGACATTAATGGCTTTCACCGCCCAGTCGATGATCGTCAGGGTACGCAAACCTAAAAAGTCAAATTTCACCAGACCTACGGCTTCGACATCATCTTTATCAAATGCGGTGACGAGGTTGCCGCCACCTTCTTCACAATACAACGGCGAAAAATCAGTTAATGCATCCGGCGCAATGACAACCCCACCAGCATGCTTACCGGCGTTACGGGTAATGCCTTCCAGTGACTTGGCGAGATCAATTAAATCACGCGCGTCTTCGTCGTTTTCATATTGATAACGAAAAGCGTCTTCTTGCTCCAGGGCTTTGTTAAGTGTGATACCAATTTCAAACGGAATCAATTTCGCCAAACGATCGGTGAAACCATAGGGATGACCCAGCACCCGACCCACATCACGCACCACAGCCTTGGCCGCCATGGTGCCATAGGTAATAATTTGTGAAACTTTTTCTCGACCGTAGTGGCGCGAGACATAATCGATAACTTGATCACGTTTTTCCATGCAAAAGTCGATATCAAAATCGGGCATGGAAACCCGTTCAGGATTCAAAAATCGTTCGAACAATAAATCATATTCGATAGGATCAAGATCCGTGATATCCATGGCATAAGCGACCAATGAACCTGCACCGGAACCCCGTCCTGGCCCTACGGGAATATCATTATCTTTCGCCCATCGAATAAAATCTGCCACAATAAGAAAGTAACCCGGGAATCCCATGCCGTTAATAACATCAAGTTCTATGCGTAAGCGCTCGTCATAACCCGCGCGTTTTTCAGCATAATCAGGGGCGTTGTTATCAAGAATTCGCAGCAGGCGTTTTTCCAGTCCGTCACGGGCTAGCTGGCCAAAATATTGCTCCATGGTCAAGCCTTCAGGCACCGGAAAATTCGGCAGATAATTTTCGCCCAAGGTTAGTTCAATATTGCAACGTTTAGCGATTTCTACCGTGTTTTCCAATGCTTCCGGAATATCAGAAAACAACTCAACCATTTCAGCGGGTGAGCGCAAGTATTGCTCCTCCGAAAACCGCCGCGGCCGTCGAGGATCATCCAGCACTCGCCCTTCATTGATACAGACTCTGGCTTCGTGTGCATCAAAATCTTCCCGGCTAAGGAAATGCACATCATTGCCGGCAACGACCGAAATGGCATTTTGCGTCGCAAAATCAACCGCTGCATGAACATATTCCTCGTCTTGCACTCGGCCGGTACGTTGTAACTGTAAATACAGACGGTCGCCAAAAATAGTGTGCCAATCGGAAAATAATGAATCTGTTCGTGCGGAATCGTCACTTAAAATACTTTGACCGAGAGCACTATCTTTGCCCAGCAATACAATTAAATCATCTGAGCCAGCGACTAACCATTCAAATTGAATCAGCGCAAAACCACGATGTTGATTTTCCTGATAGGCTTTAGAAATAAGCCGAGAAAGATTTTTATAACCCGCATTAGTTTGACAAAGAAATAACGCGCGATGGGGTTTTTCGATGGCTTCATCATTTTGCAACCAGGCATCCACACCAATGATAGGCTTTACGCCAGCCTGCATAGCCGCGCGATAAAACTTAACCATGCCAAATAAATTAGCCTGGTCGGTTAGTGCCACCGCAGGCATATTGTTAGCCGCCACTTGTTTTACCAGCGGCTTGATGCGACATATGCCATCAATCATGGAATATTCGGAGTGTAAATGAAGATGTACAAACTGCTGTGTCATTGGTATTGAGAGCAACTCTTAGATACGACCGTGGGGTCTATGTGAAAAATTATAATAATGCAGTTTATTCGCCGATTGCTGGCTTGCACTGGCGATCGCTGACGTGACTAAACTCTGACCAAGAACACCGGCCAAAAGATTAGGAACGTGAACGAAATAGCTGCCGTTTTTAGCTCGCTTTCACTCAGGTAGTGTCGCGATAAACTCATCCGCTTTAGTTATCGACGCTTGCATGCGGTCAATCAAGCGTTGCACATCGCCTTCAACACTCTTAAACTCTGCGGCCAATCCACCTATTGCCTGCGCATTGAGGTTGTGCTTTAAAAACAAAACATTGTCTCTGAACCTAAGAAGCACGGAATCCATTTGCTTCTCCGACTCTAGCATTGTCTGGTGCAAAGACTTATATTTTCTTTTGGTCAATTTAAGCTTTTTACTACTGTCACGACGCATGTTTGCATTGCCGATCAATTCAATTTCGGCTTGCCATTCATCAAACAAATCATCAGCAATACTTTCTACTTTATCGATTCTATCATGCACGTCTTCCGCACTTTCCTGACAATTTTCATAATCGTCTTTTAAATTATTATAAGCGACTTCTAACTTGCCACCATCAAAGTTGCCTAGCTCCTTTAGGCGGGTCAATGCATCCTTAAATTCCTCTTTAGCTTCAACATTTTCATCTCTTGCCGCTTCGACATTATCCCGCAACAAATCGCGCTTTTCCTTGCCGAGTGTTTCCCAGGTTTTATAATACATCGTGCTGCAACCGCTCAAACTTAGTGCAACGAAGCAAAAGACAAGCAGTGAAAAAAAGGATTGAGGTTTTTTCATTGAGTTAGTTTCTTTATTGTTAAAGATGAAAAAGTGATCTGATTGAACATCTCGTCAAGCAGGTATCTGCTAGGAGCCTCTCCGAGAGCATGCATTTTCCTGAGAGTTCCCCGAACTGCCGCTATTTTACTGCGAGTAGCGCAAACTGCCAACCTTCATTCAGCCGGGTTTGATTTTAACGCCATTCAAATGAGGTTGCATTTCAACCAGCCAGTGGGAATTGGTTGTTTTTCACTCTAAATCGCTTATTTGATGACGAATTATAGATCAATGAAATCTTGAATTTTAACTTTGTGTAACTCCCCGAGTATGACAAATATTTCACCTGATTCACCGGCTTGCAGATCCTCATCAATCAATCCTCGCACGACTTTGCCGTGCTGAACAATAGAATATTCCAGTTGGCCAGCTTGCTGTGGAGTGAAAATATAGTGCCTTTTATGACCGGGTTCAATCGGCCCAATTGGCCCTGAGTTTTCTCCTGCGCCCAGGATCGTAACACTGGACAATGTCTGCTCACTGGTATTAACCACAACCACTTTGTATTCTAATTCGCTGGTGATGATAGGTTTCAATAATACGATGGCAAAAATCAATAC
>CALZHW010000215.1:3597-5412 GCA_945787125.1 uncultured Ectothiorhodospiraceae bacterium | reverse complement strand
GAGCCCGTAACCAATCCACTAGGACCTGGTTCCTTAAAAATCATATTCTTGAATAATGTAAGGTCGATTGAATTGACGATGCCATCACCATTAAAATCGGCATGGGTATGGTTGGTGAAAAATACTTGTTTAAGTACGGTGAGATCTATGGTGTTTACCATTCCGTCATTATTAAAATCACCATCACATAAATTGCCGTAACCGTCACCATCGGTGTCTCTTTGGTTTTCGTTAGCAACATTGATGCAATTGTCTTCTTCATCTATTTTTAGATCTTGATCCAGGTCAGTACCGAATAACACGGCAGCAACAGCAACATTGTTTTCTGCGTTTTCGTCTTTCTCTTTACTCACTGCTTTTGACGTTATGCTGTAATAACCATTGTTGGGGGTGTCCATGGTTAATATCACTTCAGCTGTCTCGTTAACGTCCAGGTTGCCGATGCTGCAATTCAATGTCCGCTGACCGACACCAGATAGGTCGCAGGTGCCATTGCTGGTTGAAGCGGTATTAAAAAGGAGATCCTCGGGTAAAATGTTTTTTACAATCACATTGCTCGCTGTATTTGGGCCAGTGTTTTCAATCACGACACTTGCTGTTACTGGCAATGCGGCATGGTTAGCTACTTTCATAAGTTGCATGGCGTTATTGCTGGGCGCAGCTGCGAGCGGTGGAGTGACGTTGTTGTTAATCGATACGGAAATTCCTGCAACGGCTGTATTGCTGTCATCCGGTGTCAATAAAAAAGCATGAAGGTTACCATTCAGTAAACCAAAACCAACGATTTTGCCAGCGGCGTTAATGGCCTTTGCTTCTTGCAATACCCAGCCGCTGTCCGCGGGAATGAGATCGTTCAGGTCATGTTGTATATTATTTTCCCACAATAACGCTTTACTGTTATCAACAGCAAAATTACCGCCAACGATAAGGCCTTGCGTATTAACACTGTTTGCCCACGAATTGGCGAGTTCAGCAAACGACAAATCAACTGTGCCATTGGTTTCATCCCAAGTGAAAGCGTGAAAAACGGAAAAACAGGCCCAGGGGTTGCAGAATCTATCATCAGTTTCGCCGCCACCGACGACTATATTTTGGTCATTGATTGCGGAAGCCCAACTTACATTTCCACCTTCGCCTAATACACCAAGATCTTCGATAACATTCCCGCTTCTCCAGAGTGTCGCTCGAAGATTTCTGCTACTGTTAAGGGATTCTCCAACAATCCAGCCGGATGAATTATTGATGCCATTGGCTCTGCTGTAAGTGCCGCCTAGCGTACCGAGATCTTGCATGCCGTTGGCCTGGCTCCAAGAGAAAGCGCGGGTTTGTCCATTGCTGATTTGTGCGCCGCCGACGACGATTTCTGATTCGCTAACGCTGTTTGCGGAGCTTGTTAAACCACCATCCAGGATTCCCAAATCAGCGGGTGTCCAGCCGGAGCCTGAATTGCGCCAAATTGTGGCGCGTTGATTACCGTCCGCAGCACTGGATTGAC
Source organism: uncultured Ectothiorhodospiraceae bacterium (assembly GCA_945787125.1). GTDB lineage: Bacteria > Pseudomonadota > Gammaproteobacteria > S012-40 > S012-40 > CALZHW01. Next base: position 3,917 of record CALZHW010000215.1, on the reverse strand, counting down.
CAGCGATAACGCCATTGTTGCTTATCGCATGACCCGCATCTGAGATGGATTGGGAATTATTGAAAACATTCATTCCGTTACTGCCATCCCAAATAAATGTGTTCATTGGCATACTGAGGTTGTTGGTCGCTCTATTTGTGCCTGCCACCACGTCACTGTCATTGATGTGCAGCTTAAGGTTTTGGATTTCTTGCTGATCAGCGGCATAAATCTGCCCTATATTCGTTATGGAATATGAGGGAGCAGCAAAGCAGGGCGCTGTTGCGAAAACCGAGAGAAAAAGTCCGCGTAGTGCGTGTTTAACGGGGTGAAATGAGATG
>CALZHW010000215.1:0-3587 GCA_945787125.1 uncultured Ectothiorhodospiraceae bacterium | reverse complement strand
ATAATTGTAGAACTGATAAAAACAAACGATCCTATTTACTTGCTGTCACATAGCGAAGTAAATAAAGATAAAATGAGGCATTAACATGCTTATGACAGAACTGGGCTTTTTAATACTTCATTTACTGTTACTGTGAAATTGCTTGAGCTCACATTACATCTGGAAAAATTCCCGGAAGAACAGAATTGCTGAGTTGTTTAAAAGGTTTGTTCGAGGATAGGGTGCTTGATACTGGAAATCCGTTTTAGGTGTAGTTTTTTGATTGCTAGCGATGAGCAGCAGAAGCAGTTTATCCAGTTCATCAATCAAAGCGCCGGTCAAAAAAACGTAAAATGAATTTATCGGTACAGACTCTCTTCCTTGAACAGCCTCTCTGGGAATTTATTGTAAAATGTACTCGTGTCTACCCATTATTTATTATTAGGGTTTTTATGTATCAACCCTGTAAAATAACTTGAGCAAAGTCTAGCACTACTTCACCTCTCTGTTAACAATTATGTCTCAAAAATTGAATAAAACGTGACGGCAAGGTCTGATGCTATTTCGATTGATCGAGTGAATGCTTGATCTTCGCAGAATTCTGCTGTAGCTTTGGCTTATAGAAGCGCCAATCATATAGAGCGTAAAAACTAAAATAAATTAATCACACTGAGGGAATAATATCTATGAGTGCCATCGCCATGGTGTTCTGTACTGTTTTAATGTTGAGTTGTATTGTCATTTTATCTCGCCAGAATATGCGAAAACTGTCTCGCCAGCGAAAGCTGCAGGCTGTGCTTGCCAAAGTTAACCAGTTTTCTAATAATAAAAAGTGATAAGCCCTTGTTGGTAATGCGCCCGTAGCGATTAGGGATTCTGTGCGAGTATAAAAACACCACGCTTCAGGTGGTTTCCTCGTTGTGTTGCCTGCTAATTTGTGAACTACCCACCAAAATTAAGTATTTGATAGGGTCTGCTATTAAAAATACTACACCAGGGACGATTTAATCCATATTGATGTATTCAAATAAATATGGAACCTACTAAATGACGAATATCCTTACCACTCATGAAGTTCAGTCGTTAATTGCAATTGGGGCACAAATTGTCGATGTGCGCTCAAGCGCTGAATTTTCCCAAGGCGCGATCAAGGGGGCAATCAATTTACCAGTGGATAAATTGCATCTTAAAACCGTTGCTGGTCTTGATAGTGGCAAGCCTGTTGTGGTTTATTGTCGTACAGGGGGGAGAAGTGCCCGCGCGCAGGAGTGGTTATTAAAGCAGGGTTTTCGCGCCGTTCATAATGCTGGCAGTTTGTGTAATTTGACCTAAACTACTAAGGAGCGTGCATGAATACCTGCGCTATAGCAGTGGCCAGGGTCTGCGAAAACAACGTATCAAGGCGAATCCGCTGAATTTGGAGATTGCTGGCTAAATTTAATCCCTAAAAAGAATTTAATTCTCTATGTGTGGGTTTGCCACCTAGTATTTGCCATGCTCGTCCAAGCTCATGGCTATTAACTCACCTATGGCACTGAATAATTTGATTTTATAGTATTAGCTGATATTATCACGTGAAGTAACTCTATGGGAGTTGATGATCGTTATGGCTGATAGACGCCTGCAAGTATTTCACACCGTTGCAAAGTTACTGAGCTTTACTAAAGCTGCAGAGAGTCTTCACATGACTCAGCCCGCGGTGACCTTTCAAGTTCGCCAATTGGAAGAGTATTTCAATACACGCCTATTTGACCGCACCCACAATCGTATAAGCCTCACTGAAGCCGGTAAGCGAGTGTACGAGTACGCCGGTAAGATTTTTGAAACCTATGGCGAAATGGAAAATGCGGTTAAAGAACTCACTGGTGAAGTCAGTGGCGTTCTCATTATCGGTGCAAGTACCACCATTGCAGAATACATGTTGCCGGCCTTATTAGGTGACTTCAAAAGTCAGTACCCAGATGTGAATGTTCGCCTTAAAGTCTCCAATACCGAAGGTATAGTTTCTATGGTGGAAAACAATGTCATCGACCTGGGTGTCGTAGAGGCACCGGTAGGTAATAAAAACCTGGCTGTTGAGTTGTGTCGGCGCGACCAGCTTGTGGCAATCTTGCCGCCGGGTCATCCGTTGGCTGACAGGTCAGTACTGCTAGCCAGCGAACTGCTGAATTATCCCTATATCTGTCGTGAAGAAGGCTCGGGTACCCGAGAGGTTATTGTTGATTACATGCAAGAAATCGGTTTAAGTTCCAATGAACTGGACGTGATCATGGAACTGGGCAGTCCCGAAGCGATAAAAGGCGCGGTTGAAGCGGGTATCGGGGTGACCATTCTCTCTAAAGCGACATTAGTCAAAGAGCTAAAGCTTGGCACCTTGGTGGCGATTCCACTCGACCCTCCTTTGGAGCGACCGTTTTCCTTTGTGCATCAGAAACAAAAATTTCGCCAACGCGCAATGGATGAGCTGTTGGAATTTGCCCGTCAATATTGCTATAACCATCCTGAAACATAGACGCTGATCCATTCTCGAGCAGGCTCGTGACGTTATTCAATTCCTGTATGTGGTAAAATTCTCTGGGTGATCGCAATTCTGGATAAAATGTGAGCGCCATGAATAAAGACGAAAAAAAATTATTACATTTGTATCGATGTTTAACGGCTGAGGATCAATTCAGCCTGTTGCGCTTTGGCGCATTTTTGGCGCAAAATAATACGGAAGATATCGCTGTTATTGATGATCCTCAGCCAATCGAGGCGAGTGATAACGAGACTGTGATTGGTGCATTGAAGCGACTCTCTGCCAGCTATTTCATGCTGGACAAAGCGCTGCTGTTAAGTGAAACATCTACACTGGTGACGCAACATGTCACTCAGGGGCGCGCAAAAGAAGCCGTGATTGAAGAGTTGGAAATGCTGTTTAAAACACATTATGAAAAATTAAAAGAGAAATAATTCCGAATGATTGAAATGCTTAAGGCGTGGTATGAACGCCATTTTTCTAACCCTCAAGCCGTTATTTTAGCGTTATTGCTTGTACTTGGCTTCACCGTCGTGCTTTATTTGGGTGATATCTTAATCCCCTTGCTGACGGCCTTAGTTATCGCCTATATGCTGGAAGCGCTAGTACTCAAAATGGAGCAGCGCGGATTGGGGCGAAAGATATCGAGTATCACCGTTTTTGTTCTATTCCTGACCCTTGTTGTCATTTCATTATTGGTTGCAACACCCTTGCTGTTTGAGCAAGTCTCGCAGTTTGTTGGGGAGCTGCCTAAAATGCTGACGCGCATTCAAAAAGAATTATCACAAATTCCCGAGAGTCACCCTGGTTTGATTAGCCAGCCGCAAATAGATGATCTAATGACGGCTGTGCGAGCGGAAATGGGTAGATTTAGCCAAGTGGTTTTGTCTTTTTCCCTGGCGTCATTGCAGGGCATCATTACGTGGATTGTCTATTTAATATTGATCGTCTTGTTAGTGTTTTTCTTTTTGAAAGATAAAGAGCTGATCCAACAATGGATGAGCAGTTACATGCCACAAAAACGTGTCCTGGTGCAGCAAGTCTGGGGCGAAATGGATCAGCAAATCGGCAATTACATTCGTGGCAAGTT
>CALZHW010000214.1 GCA_945787125.1 uncultured Ectothiorhodospiraceae bacterium | reverse complement strand
CGGTAAATGTTGAGGCTTTATAATCATCAAATGCGAGTAAGGTTTGATAAGACAAAAATATCATTCTACCGTGTGATAGTAGAGCGGTTAATGCAGTATTCAGATCAAAATAATTGCTATCCCCTTCATTTGACGGAAGAGTGAACTGAGTATTGTTTGGGTCACCCACAAAGGAGCCAATGATTTCAGTATCGCTTGATTCCAGTTCTTTATTCCAATAAATACCGATTTGTGGCAGCATCACCCCCCAATCATTGCTCCAGGCATAATTAGCTTGAGTGCCAAGTTTCACTATCGTTGATCTGGATTTGTTTTCATTATACTTTAACGCCCAACCAGAACCTGCCGCGTTTGGTTCTGAAAATTGTTCTCTAAAGTCTGCTATTTTTGCGCGGCTCATTTGCAAATGGGCACTGGTCTCCAAATTAATGCCACTAAATGATTTGCTTATGCCCATAGATAATTCGGCCAGGGTTTGATTACCGAAGTAATCCGCTTGGGCAACTTGATTCACCGTGGTTTGGTTGTTGGTTGTAGCGTTGGATTGGGTAAAATTAAAACGACGCTCTTGATCGTATTCATTGCCTGCATAACTAACAACGAGATTAACAAATGTCACTGGGCTTGGATAAAATGCACCGAAAAATAACAATGTATAACTGGTGAAGTCAACCTGCCCACGATTTGATGCAAGTGTGTTTTCGCTTTTAGATAGTCCAAACGCGGTGCCCAAATTTACCCTGCTTGAAAATCGATAATCGAAACCCGTGGTAAAATCAATATTGTCACCAGTAAACCCTAGTTCATTTTCAACCGTATCTTTTTCGCTTTTCCCAAAACTTCCATTTACAAAGACTCCCAATTTACTGAATGGGTTACCTAAGACTGGGTCGATAGTCTCCGATTGATCCAATGAACTATATTTACCAAACCACACTTTTTTTCTTTGCAATGGGTTGTAACGAAATATACGCAATTTCTTCTCTGCGTTTTTTTGATTTTGAATGCGTCCGAGTGTAAGGAAATGGTTTAGTGAACGGATTTGATTTTGCCCACTTATTTTTGCCGTATCAAAAGCAACTGTGGCTCCACTTGGGGTAATTTGTTCGAGCATTTTTTGCAGTTCATCTTGTTTGCTAGGGTCATCTGAAAAAGCGATATCAATAAGTCCGCGACAATCTCGCTTTAAGTCGGTAGATAAATTATCATTGAGGCAAATATCACTGATTACTCGCGCTACCTCTTGCTCCGGCGCGGTTTTTGCGAAAGGAGAAATGACATTTAATATCGCTTCAGAGTTTGGTTTATTGATTTGACAACTGGCCGAGTTATTAGAAATGTTATCACATTCAACCAGTATCTGTCCTGGAAACGAGCAACTGGCTTGATTACCATTTTTCTTACAGGTGATATCTCCCGTTGAGGTTGGGCAGCTCACACTAGTTTCACCCAGCGAAACCTTGCATTGATTGACGTCATTAATGGTACGAATAATTTCATTGAGAGATGCTGATTCAGGCGCTACTGTACAAGAGTTCAGATCATTGAGATCTGTGCAGCTAACAACAATGGTATCTTGGTGTGAATCAGCCTGCGCAGGCATACTGAACAGCAGTGTACTCAGTATAATTGCAATTAGCGATAGTAGTGGATGATTAAATATATTGTTATGATTTAATTTCATTATTATTACTCCAAAACTAAAACTGGAAAATAAGACCGAAGGACGCAACGGGATAAAAACGTGAAAAGCTGGAATCATCTATGTCCTCTTGAATTTGCATGACTTCGTTATTTAAGTCGTTCAAAAAGACACTATCTGTGAAAACATTATCAATTGTTTCACCGGTGCTGGTATTGGTGGCGCTGCCGGATGCTGTGGCTTTGACTCTTGGTGTTCCTTGAAACATCACACCAATGTCAGCCGAGAAACCCCATTTCGATTTGCGTTTGAGGGAAGGTGACCAGCCAATGCCTAAATAAGGAGCCATTTTGCGGAATAACAATTCACCCTCTAGTTCAAAGTCGCCCTCATAATCGGTATCGTCGAGAGTCACGGTTTCTTTGCCGTTGGCATTGATTTTGACCGAATTTTGATTTAAAACCATTCCGGCAGTGAGGTGAAACACACCGCGAAATGGATGTAAATCAACGAGTGCTCCAAATGTTTTCATACTTACCGGGACATTATATGTAACTCCCTCGCGTGTGCTTTCTAATTCAAAGGAAATATAATTTAGATTAAATCGTGTAGCAACATAGGAAGACAACGGAAGTGTAAGGTCAACACCGGCACCCAAAGTCCCAACTTTGATCCCAACACCGGGTTGTGCGTGTGAATTCGAGCTAAAAATAATAATTGCCAACAAAAAGAGGTAAACCGAGATGAATTTTTGCTTTTTTCGCATGATTTTCGATCGCTTTTGTTTGTGTCTGGATACCCTTAATGATAGCTATAAATTGAGTATTATCAAAATTACTCTTTACCAATTAAAATAATCACTATCACCTGTTGATTGAAACACCTGTACCCAATCTTAGTAAGGGCATGAAAGGCGTGGGTGTTGGGCAATGATTCATTCAAGCTCAAAATTGAGAAATTAATATCACCACAAGCAAAACCAATAACGCGAGATCAATCGAGGCTGACCGCCAAAGATCCTCTCAGTTTTGGTGAAGTTCTGGTTCATGGTTGAATCGCCTTTGTTGGATAGGGTAGCAGGCCGCCTGCAATTGGTATATGGGCTGAAAGTGGAGTCAGGGGGCAATCAGTCGTAGCCCCCTGAGGCCGTGTCTTATCCCTTCGTTATTGGAGAGTTCTGAGGTGCAAGCCGCTTATTCAGAAACCGGCGGATCAGTTTGGAAATTAACTGGCCATCCTCTTCCAGGGCAAAGTGTCCCGTATCAAGCAAATGAAACTCGAGATTGTTGAGATCCCGCTTGTAGGGATAGGCACCTTCAGCAGGGAAGATGTAGTCATTTTTCCCCCAAACGATCAGCGTTGGTGGCTGATGTTTGCGTAAATATGCCTGCCATTGTGGATAATGTGGCACGTTGTTCTGATAATCGTAGAACAGCGCCAACTGAATTTCAGGATTTCCTTTCCGTGTCAGGTGATGCAGATCGACCTTCCAGTTGTCTGGGCTGATTGTCTCCGGGTTGCGCACGCCATGCGTGTACTGCCATTTTACGCCCTCGGGGGAGATGAACCCGGCCAGTGGTTTCGCATTTTCTGCTGTTCTGTCCGTCCAATAGCTGCGGATTGGATCCCAGAACTCACGCAAACCCTCGGTATAGGCGTTGCCGTTTTGGATGATCAGTGATTGTACTCGCTCCGGATGTTTGGCGGCTAGACGGAAACCAATGGGTGCACCGTAGTCCATTAGATAGAGGCTGTATTTTTTGATATCGAGCCTATCGACGAAGTTACCGATCAGGTTTGCCAGGTTGTCAAAGCTATAGTCAAACTCATCCATTGGGGGCTGAGCGCTGTTTCCAAAGCCGGGGTAATCCGGTGCGATCAGGTGATAGCGATCGGCCAAGGCAGGGATCAGGTTGCGGAACATGTGCGATGAGGTTGGAAATCCGTGCAGCAATAAAATTACCGGCGCATCGACAGGTCCGGCTTCGCGGTAAAAGATCTTCTGCCCATTCACCTCGATAGTCTTGTGAACTGTTTGGCTCTGTGCCGTCCATTCTATTGCTGTGGTGACATTGCCGGCAGTGGTCGGTGATGCCTGGGGCGCGTCGGCCAAACTCACTGACATGCCCAAGGCCAGGATCACTGCGGATGAAGCCAGATTAGCTATGATTTCTTTGTGTGTGAACATGGGAATTCTCCTTTAACCTAGAATAATCAGTTGGCGCGAATTTTTAGTGCAAGATATTGAAGTGCATAGTGAATTCAAGAATTGCGTGGTCACCTTATTGGTGATCAGCATATTTTTGAATTTGCTAGGTACATCAAGAGCTTGTGCTAGAAATCGTGGTTCAACTGATTAATCTAGGTTTAACTATCTATTGTCTGTGTTAATCCAATTTACCTGCCCGATTCATTGCTGAGAGTTCATCAAATCCACCGATGGCTTGGTTATTGATGAAGACCTGTGGCACGGTGCGGCGTCCGGTTCGCTCTACCATCTCCAGAGCGCGTTCTGAGTTCTGTGAAATATCAATTTCTTCATATTCCAGGCCTTTGCTTTCCAGCAGGGCCTTAGCGCGTACACACCAGGCGCAATTATTCGATGAATAGACTGCTATTTGTTTCATGACGTGGTCTCCTTTCGGTCTAAATTAGTTAATGGCTATTTTCCTTGCATGGCCCGCTTGGCTTCCTGCGTCGTCCATACGGCGTTGGCGATGTAGCGAAAGTTCACCAGCGCGGCGGCATAACCATCGCCTTCTTCTACTTGTGCCGCGGCGGTTGCATCTGAAACTACGGCTACTTCAAAACCTTGTTCCATCAGTTCTCGCATATGCGACTCGGTGCAAAGATTAGCTGACATGCCGGCCAGAATGACCTTGTCGATACCCTGCTTGCGCAACTGCAGCACAAGATCGTTGGTTTCCGGGCCGTAGACCTTATGTGGGCTAGTGACCGTGGTATGGCCATCGTTGATATAGGGTTTGTAGCGTGCCAGCCAGTCGGCGCCGGAACCTTCGAAGCCCTCAATATTCAAGGGACCCTTGCGGTCAAACATGCCGATCTTGTGCATCAATTTTTCTAGCGCACCTTCAAATTTCCAGCCGTGGTCGTGAGGGTAGTAATAGTGTGGTGAAACAAATACCGGGATCTGGTTGCCCTTAGCTGCTTTGAACAAGGTCTCGATGTGTTCCACCGTGTTGTTTGCCTGCACGCTTTTGCCGACAACACCCCAGGCAACACCTTTGGGGCTGAGGAAGTCGTTTTGCGGGTCAGTGACAACCAGTGCGGTGCGGCCTTGTTGGATCTGCATGCCGGGATCGGGTAGGGCGGCGTTTACACTTGTAGCTGCAGCGGTCAGGGTGAATATTGCGATCAGTGATTTTGTATAAGTATGCATGTTGGTCTCCTTGATTAATGATTCGTTGTTTAAACACCGATGCGTCGTTGTTGTGCTTCTATCGGAATATCGTTGGCGCTCATGTCACGGCGACGCATGAGCCCGTCGTCATCGAATTCCCAGTGCTCGTTTCCATGAGTGCGATACCACTGGCCTGACGTGGCATCCTGCCACTCATACTCAAAACGAACTGAGATCCGATTGCCGCTATAAGCCCAAAGTTCTTTCTCCAGGTGGTAGTGAAGCTCCTTGGCCCACTTGTGTATGAGAAATGCTTTGATCGCATCACGACCTGTGAAAAATTCGTCACGATTGCGCCATTCAGACGCTTCGCTATAGGCTCGGGCCACGACTTCCGGGTTGCGGCTGTTCCATGCGTCTTCTGCTGCCTGAA
>CALZHW010000213.1 GCA_945787125.1 uncultured Ectothiorhodospiraceae bacterium | reverse complement strand
ATCACTTTTGCCAAGCAGGAGTCGGCAGAGCGGGCGTTAGAAAAAAATGGTGATGATATTGAAGGTCAAACGATTACTGTAGAATATACCAAGTCTGGCCAAAAGCCGGAGTAACAACCTACTCATTGACCAGAGTTGAAAACAGGGAATAACACAGACCAACAAGTAATACGTGTCATCGTTATTGAAGGTTGTGTAAACCTGGTTGTTTTAATTGCAAAAGCAATTGTAGGCTTCTCTACAGGTTCATTAGCAATTCTTGGCGATGCTAATCACTCGTTGACCGATGTTGCTAACAATATTGTGGCGTTTATCGTATTGCGTTTATCCCACATACCTGCAGACCGAGAACACCCTTATGGGCACCGGAAATTTGAGACGATTGCCGTTTTTGGCTTAGCCTCATTATTGGTAGTGTTAGCGTTCGAACTTGCTTCAAACGCTATACAACAAGAAGAAACTACGGTTATTAGCGGCGCTTGGGAACTGAGTGTCATGGCCGGTGTGTTAGCCATCAACATTGGTTTATCCACATGGGAACGCTGGTGGGCAAAGCGCTTGAATTCAGACATTCTATTAGCGGATGCCAGCCACACTTTTGCCGACGTCTTAACGACTATTGTTATAATATTAGGCTGGCAACTTTCCACCATGGGCTTTCCTTGGCTAGATCGTATTTGCGCTTTAGCGGTGGCTGGTTTAGTTCTTTATTTGGCTTATGGCCTATTTAAACGAGCAATGCCAGTCCTAGTTGATCGTTATGCCATTGAGCCAGAAATATTGGCCCGTGAAGTATTGTCAATAATGGGAGTTAAAAGTGTGAATCGCGTTCGCTCCCGGTGGATCGGGTCTAGTAAATCAGTGGATCTTATTATTACAGTCAGCCCCTCTCTTTCTACTCAACATTCACATCAAATCACCCAGGAAATTGAAGCTCTTATTCAACGCCGTTTCAACGTCAGCGACATTACCATTCATGTTGAACCGGATGAGGCACTGACCAAGCATCCGTTTAATCACTAAATTCTGCTGTTCAGTTTCTGGTTCTTTCTATTAGGGCTGCCGTAAAAATTACTTCACATTTCTGACTTACCACTCACTCATTTTAACAGCGTTGTTCGTCAGTTAAATAGCTCACTATTCGCCCTCCTCACGCCTAGTTAAAATGGCGATTGGAAATCCATAAATGTAAACTAATTTTTACGGCAGCCCTTAGCAAACATTACTTGATTCTTCTTATAGAAAAAAGTGGTTCGACATAGCTATGCTACAGCATTGTCGCCGCTTGTGATGTGTACGACGCTATTTACGCTCAAATACCACCATTGACTCAACATGACCCGTATGCGGAAACATATCCATTACTCCGGCCTGGCGTATTTTATATTTGTATTTATTGCACAGCTCTGCCGCATCTCTCGCTAACGTTGCTGGATCACAAGAAACGTAAACAATTTTTTTACAAGCAAGCTTGCCTAATAGTGGCATTATTTCAATCGCACCACTTCGCGGCGGATCAAGCAGTACTTTATTAAACGCCGCATTGCGCAACCAACTTTCATGGCGTAAATCCTGGCATAAATCAGCGGTAAAAAAACTCACATTATTGCAATGATTAATCTCTGCATTATGCCTAGCTTGTTGAATCAACTGAGTACTACCTTCAATCCCCACCAAGTTTTTTACCTGGCGTGAAATGGGCAAGGAAAAATTGCCGATGCCACAAAATAGATCTAATACCACATCGTCCGGTTGAGGATCCAGAAATTTCAAGACTTGCTCAATGGTTTTCTTATTAACGGACGCGTTTACTTGAACAAAATTCGTCGGTGAAAACTCATAGGTGATATCAAGTTCTGCATAGCGAGTGTTTAACGGCTGATAATTGTCACCCAGCGGTTCCAATTCGTCTTTTTCATCACCCAGTAAATAAATCTGTAGCTGCTTACTTTCACTATACGTCTGTAATTTTTCATAGTCAGCTTCGGATAACTCTTTCACTTGCCTTAACACTAATGCGTTAACATTATCGGCTTGGGCTAATTCAAGATGAGAAATAGCTTGAGGTTTTTCCAGGGAGTTTAATAACTTCCCTATATCATCAATATTGGTGGAAAATGGTTCGGCGAGAATATCACAGTGTTTTATCGGGACTATAGAAGCACTTTCTTTTTGCCGAAAACCAATTTCCAGGGTTTTATTTCTCTTATCATAACTAGTAGACAGGCGTGCTTTACGTCGATAATTCCAACTGGGGCCAAGGATAGCTGGCAGCAATTCGGGCGCTGAGACCCCGGCAATACGCTCTAAACTATTCAACAAATGCTGCTGCTTATAGTGAACTTGTTCCGACACCTCTAGATGCTGCAACACGCAACCACCGCATTGTCCGTGATACTCACATTTTGCTTGCACTCGATGCGGTGATGTTTGTATCACCTCCAGCAAATGGCCCTCATCAAAACGTCTTTTCTGCTGAGTAACCCGTGCTTTGACAATCTCGCCGGGCAGTGCTCCGCTAACAAACACCGTCTTCCCGTCAATACGCCCTATTCCGCGTCCGTCATGGCTTAAATTATCAATACTTAACTCGGCATCAATAGTCGAAATTTGTGACTTTACATTGGGTTGTTGTTTGACATTTTTCTTTTTATAGGGGCTTTTCTGTTTATATGGATTTGGTTTTGGCATTTTAATAAGTTATATCACTATTATGATTATGAAAGGATCTATGGAGATTAATCAGACTTGTTCTGCGCTAATAACACGAAACTTACCGGCATCTACTGAAACAACATTAACCAGCGCTCCAGCCTCTAATTGATTTTCTTGACTACTTTTATCAAGCTCTACGATCCAGGTTATACCGGAATAACGGGTAGTGCCAGAATTCAAGTGACTTATCGGCGACTGCAAACGAAACTCATAACCGATCAAATCACTACTATTATCTTTGGGTGCCACCGTACGATCCGACTGCAAACTTTTAAACGGTTTATATAATAACACGGTAATTAACGCTGAACTGAGACCAAAGCTGGTAACACCGGCCAGCCATGTCGGCGGCACAATTCCAAACCATATTAGACCGCCTGTTATTAGCGCCCCAATCCCGAGAAACAAAACAAATCCCGTTGAAAATCCCAGAACGACCAACTCCAAGCCTAAGAGCGCAAACCCTGCCGCAAACCAAAATGCGTAGATATGGGTATTAAAGTATTCAACCATTACGTGTACTCATCAATTATTTGAGGTGAACGCTTTGCTTTCGTTCATTGCAGTAACCACCGCAACCGCTTCAGCGACAACGTTCGCGGTTTCATTACCTTTACCATCCATTAATACCAAGGTGGATTCTTTGGCAATAGCCAGTTTTGCTTCTATTGCCAACGTGGCCAAGTCTAACTGAATCGCTTTTTGTCCTTGAGGCGTATCAGCGGCTTCACCAATGGTGCGTATTGCGTTGGCTTTTGCCTCAGCAACCATCTCAATCGCTCTTGCTTCGCCTTCCGCACTGAGAATTTGCTCCAATTTATCGGCCTCAGCCGCAAGCACTTTCGCTTGTTTATCGCCTTCAGCCACATTGATTGCAGACTGGCGCTCACCCTCAGATTCCAGGATTGTTGCACGTTTGTCTCGCTCCGCTTTCATTTGGCGCTCCATGGCCTCCAATACACTACGCGGTGGTTCGATATCTTTAATTTCATACCGTAAGACTTGCACACCCCAGGGTCCTGCGGCTTCGTTGATGGCATTAACGATCGCAACATTTAAGGTATCCCGTTCTTCAAAGGTTTTGTCTAAAGACATTTTACCAATCTCTGAACGCATCGTTGTCTGGGCAATTTGAGTGACCGCAAAGCTATAGTCCTCGACTCCATAACTCGCTTTATAGGCATCCAGAACTTTTAGATATAAAACACCGTCCACCGTCAAACCAATGTTGTCTTGCGTGATCGCAGCTTGACTCGGCACATCTATAGCCTGTTCCTTCAATGTTTTGTCATAAGCGACCTTATCAATAAACGGCAGGATAAAGTTCAAACCTGCGGTAAGCGTTGAACTATACTTTCCAAAGCGTTCAATGACGAAGGCACGATTTTGCGGCACAAATTTTATCGATGTTTTTAGCAGCAATATGACGATTATTGCGACTCCAGTCCAAAAACTAAACAATAAATCAAGTATTTCGTTAAGGATTGGGTCCATTATTGGGCTCCTGATAAAAACATGAAAGGTGAATTTTGAATAACAAGTTAAATCGAATTATAACAAACTATTGATTGGCCCATGAGTAAATTACAACAACAAACAAAGATGTCGAATATATTGCGAGGGCATTAAGGAAAACATCAATACCGATTCCATGCATAAATAAAAAACTACATTATCAGCAAGATCAACGCCAAATAGGTGAGATACAAACATTAACAAGAATTAATTAAAGATATTCGAATCTATGTGCTAAAAATAATAAAAGAAGATGCTTTTTTATTATCAGTTAACATATCCATAGTCTATTATTAGACATCATTACCAAAAGGATAGTGGTATTGAAACACTCAGATAAAACGTCACGTTCCAGTAGTGTCCTCATTTGGGACCTTCCCACCAGAGTATTTCACTGGTTTCTCGCTATATGTTTTATCGGCGCATGGATCTCTTCGGAAAGTGATCGTTTTTTATATGCCCATGTTTTCGCAGGTTATGTTTTTCTAGGCCTTTTACTGTTTCGTTTTGCCTGGGGTTTTGTCGGCACTCGATATGCAAAATTTCGTACTTTTGCGTATGACTGGCCATCGGTTTTTGCTTACCTTAAAGGACTAGCTACAGGCCAGGCCTCACGCCACATCGGACACAATCCAGCGGGTAGCTGGGCGATTTTCGCGATGCTTTTTTTAGGATTGGCTATTGCGATCACGGGTTTATTGGTTTTTGGGGGCGAAGAACGCCATGGCCCACTTAGAAACCTTATTAGTTTTGACGTAGGTAATGTTGCCAGAGTAATACATGAGGGGCTGGCGGTGACAATGCTGGTCATCGTTTTCGCACATATCATTGGCGTTATTGTGGAAAGCCTTTTTCACAAAGAAAACCTTATCTGGACGATGGTGACGGGATACAAATCTGTTGTAGAAAAAATATCAGGTGTTAAGGTTTTCCCCATCATCGGCAGTCTACTTATTATTACTATTCTTACGTCGGCGACGCTCTATTTCCGTGGTTATATACTAGAAACCGAAGACCAGCCTTTTCGGCCGTTTTCTGCTGAAATACTCCCCAGTAACGCAAGCTGGCAACAGGAATGTAGTGACTGTCATTTAGCCTTTCATCCCAACTTACTGCCTGCCCGATCGTGGCAACGAATGATGACGGAGCAAACTGATCATTTTGGTGACGATTTGGCACTGGATGAAGAGACAACAACAGAAATCACCGATTTCATGGTCAACAATGCTGCGGAAAAAGGCCAGACAGAATCGGCCAACCATATAGCACGCACAGTTCC
>CALZHW010000212.1 GCA_945787125.1 uncultured Ectothiorhodospiraceae bacterium | reverse complement strand
AGCAAGGTAAAATGGGTTGGCTGAGTTATTCGTATTTGGAATCCAACCGTCGGGAAAAAGATCAGACATTTCCTTTTCTGGGGGATCAGCGGCATACACTAGCGCTGGTGTGGAGTCAGCAGCTAAAAAATGACTGGAAAAAATGGACTCTGGGTTTTCGTTTGAGAACAAATACCGGCCAGCCTTTTACTCCAGTCATTGGACGCAGCGGGCGCTGTCTGCAGGCTGAGGTTTTTTCTAATTGCAGCAATCAGGCAGCGGCTGAAGACGATCCAAATTTCTCTCATTGGCTAGCGGTTCGGGGTGAGAGGAATGGCACACGATTACCGAATTTTTTTCAGCTTGATATTCGGGTCGACAAAGAAGCTCGATTCAATACCTGGACATTGAATTTTTATTTTGATGTGTTAAATATACTGAATGTCAGAAATGTTTCTGGCTACGATTATGGCAATTCTTTCGAAGATATTGATTCACCGAAAAAACAAACGTCGCTTGGCTTATTTCCATCATTTGGTGTCGAAGCTAATTTCTGATTAAAGAACCATTTTAGGGTTGTCGTAAAAATTAGTTTACATTTATGGGTTTTCAATCGCCATTTTAGCAAGGCGTGAGGAAGGCGAATAGTGAGCTATTTAACTGACGAACAACGCAGCTAAAATGAGTGAGTGGAAAGTCAAAAATGTGAAATAATTTTCGAGGCAGCCCTTAAGGAAGACAATGTTTAGTATGGCAGATTTTTTAGACTTGATGCAGCGTGGCGGCCCCGTCATGTGGGTGATTTTTGTGGTCGCGTGGTTAGCATTCATCATGCTGATTGAGCGCGTTATACGAATAAATCTTTGGAAGCATAAAGCCCAGAGAGATTATGATAACCTTTTATCTCAAGCTTCGTTTGATGAAGGCACTATAGCCAATGCTTCTTCCAATGCTTCTTATAGCCCGGTGGGTGTCATCTCCAGTAAGCTTACTTGGGGTGAAATCAGGCACCGTGATGACTTGGTTGAACAGCTGAATATCCAATTTGCCGAACTGATGCCTAAATTGGAAGGCACACTGCCCACCATTGCCATTATTGGTTCTTTGCTGCCGATGTTAGGTTTGCTTGGCACGGTGACGGGTATGATAGAAGTATTTGAAGTTATTGCATTACAAGGTACAGGTGAACCACAGGAGATGGCAGGTGGTATCTCTCAAGCTTTATTGACCACGGCTAGTGGTTTGATTATCGCAATTCCGGTAATATTTGCCCATCATCTGCTCGTGCGCCAGTTGCGCCACGTATTGACATTAACGGAGCAAAGTATGCACGTTATTGTGACAAAAAGTAATGAGATAAAAGATGCTTAGTTCCAGGCAAGCAAACGCAAAAATTATTTCACCAACGTTGCAAGCCGGCAAACCAGAAATAAGCATGGCTCCATTAATTGATGTTGTATTTTTGTTGCTTATTTTCTTCATGGTCACCACGGTTTTTCCGGAAAATCGGGGGCTTGTGATAGAAAAACCCGAATCAAATATCTCTGAACCGTTACCTGTTAAAAAAATTACCTTCCAAGTCTCTGCGCAAGGTGTAGTGACATTCCTCGATAATACGGTTGACCCTAACGATATTGAACGCCTGGTCAGTGAACAGCTACTTGTCGCGCCGGATACTGCGGTATTAATTCAGATCGACAAACGTGCGACAACTGAAATATTTATTAAAGTGCTCGATGCATGCAAAGCCGGTGGCGCAAAACAAGTCGGTATTGCGACAAGCAAGGCTGATGAATCACTCTAAAAATATCGCCTGGCTGGTTGCTATAGTCCTTGGTTCATTACTCAATATTAGTTTTTTTCTGATACTGCCCAAACTCGGCAGAACCGAACCGCCTGCACCACCACCAGTAATCACGCTAGACTTTGTGCAATTGCAGCTACCGGTTGAGAAAAAGAAAATTCAGCCCAAACCTGAACCTAAAAAAGTTATCAAAAAAAAGCCTGAACAACAACTAAAAAAACCAGAGCCAAAACCAAAGCCCGTGTCACCCGCAAAACCGATTAAAAAACCAGTCTTCACTGAAGCGCCAGAAATTAAACCACCTGTTGAACAGCCTAAACCCGTCGAGCCAGAACCAGTGTCAGAGCCAGTGCCACAAATGGTCGAACCGGTGGAGCCTGAAAAGCCAGAAAGTAAAATTGTTGAAGAAGAAGTGCTGCCCATCCCCACGCCTATATTCCAGCTCACCAGCATGCCACGCATGATTCATCGAGAGACCCCGGTTTATCCGTCAACTATGCGTGCTCAAGGCAAAGAAGGTAGAGTTAAATTGGAAGTATTAATTGATGATAAGGGCAAGGTGCGACAAATCACCGTTGTAAAATCTGCCGGTGAAGCCTTTGACCAAGCCGCCATCGCCGCCATCGCAAAATCCAATTTTACCCCTGGCAACATTGACGGAAAACCGGTAGCCGTACTTTTAAAATTGCCGGTAAATTTCAAATTACGTTAAAAAAAGACAGCCAAAGCCTCCTGTTAAAAGAAACCCAAGCCTAAGGGATGCGTCCCACGCACCAGCGAAACCCGCTATCGCTGCAGAAAATATGCACTAGTTGTTAGGCAGGTAGTGTAAAAAATAACAAGGGCAACCTTGAGATATATGGTGCGTGAAACGCACCCTGCTGTGGGTGAAATTGTTATAGCCTCTCTGAATGTGAATAATTATTCGTCGAAGCTAGGTAGGCTGTTATGCACCAATGTATGCTAAAATTAGCATTTTATTCGCAGTAGCAGCGGTATTAATAACAGTAGTTCAAATATTATCTAATCCCAGCTTATCTGTCTCAGATAAAATTACTCAAATAGTTGTCAATATGGGAGCTGATATTGCAACATTTGGTATTTCCTAATGCGTTGTTAGTAGCGGCTAACCCTATTGTTTTAGGAATTTTTATTGACACTATTTCTATCCACGCAGCAATGGTCGAAGAGACATCGGATTATATTTCCAGTGGCTGTCAATCTGGCTCCCTATAAAGAAAGATTAATACATGAACCTAACAGATTTGACATTCATTGTTGTCTCGTTTTTAGTTGCGGTTATTTTTCTTGCTGCAACCAAGCAACAAATTTCAGAATATGTTTTTCGATCAGACGAAGCATTCGCGCGCAAGGCTAATCGTTACATGACGGCTATAGCCGTCATGGCCCTGGTCACCATTGCCGTGTTGCTTATTGTGAAATTTGGTTTGCACTTAGATGCGAATGCATCGTTCGAAAAGTTATTTCAGAATATTGTTTGGTTGGCCTGTGTTTTTTATTTTTTTCCTTTCGGGGCGGTGATTAAGTGTGCCTTGGACAACGCATTTTTAACCCCGATAGAAAGGCAAAGTGAGAAACTCCTGTGGTTCTTCAGAACTTCAGTGGTTGGAATTATCATTGTAAATATTCTGATGATGATTCTTGTCGCCTATGAATATTTGGGATCAGCACGGTAAGGCACACGAAGTATGGTACTAATATGCACGGCGCCAGGAGTGGGCGCATATTCGTGATGTATATTGTGGATTGCTAGTTGCTGGTGGCGCTACAGCAGTAACTAATTCGAGTGTAGGTAGGAGTTAAGTTTTTTATTGATCCTGAAACTGGTGCTGGTGGTTATTTAATTAGTGGTGGTGCTAATGATGGGGCAATCGAGGATGAATAAATAGGAAGATTTTTAAATTTCTTCAACAGGTATGAAATATCCTTATCTGCTAATCAAGTGATCGGATTAATACTTTTTGGTACGATTCCTAAATCATGGGTGGGTGCATCTCCCGTGCGAGGAAGCACCAATCCAATAATTAGCTTGTTAAGAGGGTTTGGCTTTCAGTTTGCAAAACATGCGTTACTTCGTGTGTTAGTGATTCCTGCAATTTCGTTAGGTGGAGTATTTGCTGGGTTCTATAATGTCACAATTATTATCCAAACGTTGATTTATGCAGCAATATGAGATTTTGGCAGTTGGTTTTGCAATTATTCTTTTTTTTGTTTTAGGACTAAATCTTATTGCGTCTTTAAAACGGCGGAAATCAGAATCAAGCGCTAATTTTTCTGTGGAGGATATTCGTCGAAGATTTTTTCCTTGTGCTGAGATTAATAAATTTGAAATTTATTGGCCTCAATTTTGCCAAATTGTCGGGTCTCGCGGTGCTTATAAATATTTAGATTATAAAGTCCCAGTTATGGAGAAATTTTTCCCTTTTAGCGATATATATTATGAGAACCTTGAGGAGTTTTTGACAGTTGATGATGGCGATATAAGAAATATGACGATTAGGGAATTGTTTGAAATCTATTACCAGCGACAAAATTAATCTTCAACTCTTCTTTTCTGATTTGAATTGCACCGTTTTTAACTATTTTGAGGAAATAAAAACCGGGTCAGAGACTGAAGTATTCCCTCGAGCTTGTATTATTAGCCGGCGGTGCTGGAATTTTACTAAGTGCCGCAGCTGGTTTGTTTTTTGGGCAATTGGGAAATAAAGCATTAGATTGTATCAAGAGAATATTGTGTTGATAATGATTGATTGATGTCCCAATGATTTTAGGAAGAAAATGCCCCTGTTGTCGGGGCGCCGTTAGTATAGTTCGAGTAGTAGTTGCTGGTTTTAGAGGTGGTAGCCTAAGGTTGTATGCCAGAGTTGAGGTAAGTCGATTTCTAAGCCAGTGAGGGTCTATAGCTGGATCGGCCTCGCATTTGGTCTTCCGTTAGGGATAGTTCTGGATGATGTTGTGGAGTTTTTATTTAATATAGATATAACTCAGAGTTTAACATTGATGTCCCTAGCGATATTTGCAGTAATAATTAGTATCATTGTCATAATTCTATATGTGTTTATTTCCCTAGATTATAAAAATGCGAATTGACTCATAATA
Organism: uncultured Ectothiorhodospiraceae bacterium; assembly: GCA_945787125.1. Lineage (GTDB taxonomy): Bacteria > Pseudomonadota > Gammaproteobacteria > S012-40 > S012-40 > CALZHW01. Next base: position 681 of record CALZHW010000212.1, on the reverse strand, counting down.
AATGTAATTGAATGAATAATGATACCTCTTAAGCAGCGCAGGAGCTTAGTCTGAGCGACGAGATAATTGTCAGTAACTCGAACATCGGTTTTGGTACAGAAATGAATCTCAAGATCGCGCTTTACAACCCCATGCACGGATGGTCAACGAACGAATCCCATAGTGATATTACAAGCACTTGGGGGGGGGGCGAGGCCTTTATTGCGACCGGCATCGCCCTAATAATGTCGGCATTTTCAAGATGGTACTTCTCTGGATAAGGTTGAAACAATTATGCTACTGATGCAATTACTTGCTTGGTTTTTTTTGTCTTGTAGTGTTCCGCTGGGGTTGTATTTCTTGTGGTATTTAACCTGGCCTGTTGTACCAGCCAGAGTCGTCCATGTAAAAGCGGGCACCTCGCGCGCCAGTAGAATATCAAGTCCGTCCAATTATCGATTTATTGTTTACGAATTCGAAGTTGACGGGTACACGCGTCGCTCAAGCCGTCAAAGCTTATTTTTTCAAGCTGGCCTTGGGCCAAAAAAAGAACTAGGTGAGGGACTTCGTGTCAGCGTATGTAAATCCTTTTGTAACTACTCAGCGAAATTTGCAAAATATCATGGTAACTGAGCGTTTGGTGCTATATAGGTAGCAGAAACCGTTGTCCACATGGATGTGGACATCGAGCGCCCATGGATG
>CALZHW010000211.1 GCA_945787125.1 uncultured Ectothiorhodospiraceae bacterium | reverse complement strand
TGAATCTGCCCTGGTGGCAAATCCTAAAGTGGCAGAAGCTGCAGTAGTGGGTCGCCCTGATGAGTTAAAAGGCGAAGCAATCTTTGCCTACGTAGTCCTCAAAGGTCAAAGACCCGAAGGCGGCATAGATGAGGCATTAAGCCAGGAGCTACGCAACTGGGTCGCTGAACAAATTGGCCCCATCGCCAAACCCGACGACATGCGTTTTGCCGATAACTTGCCAAAAACCCGTTCTGGGAAAATTATGCGCCGTTTATTACGCACGATTGCCAAAGGTGAAGAAATTACTTCGGATACCTCTACCCTGGAGAATGAATCGATTTTAGATCAACTGCAAGGTAAGGCATAGGCTGCTTTTTACAAGCTCACAATCGGCGTTCAACAAATTCAATAGTTGTAAAAGTGCCACCTTCTAGCGCCCGTAGCGGCATACCTTACCGAGAGACGCCGTGAATGCGTTGCAGGCTTAGCGGCAGCATCCATGTGGCACACAGGGCAACACTCTCGCTAAGGCATTGCCGCTACGGACGCTGATTATGGGGAAAAATTAAACGCCGATTGTGAGTTACAAGGAGGAAAGTAAGCTAAAGCGCTGCGGCTATTCTCACCGGCAATCGCCTGGCACCCCATGCGCCTGGATTGGCTTCAAATAAACCCGCGCATGTTGTTCCACACACAGTACAACCGCCTTGCGCATCCAGATTCCATTCACTCAACACATACCAATCACGCCCAATTAATCGCTGACCACATTGGTGGCAATAGGTACTTTCCCCGCCTTTATCGTGAACATTGCCGGTATAGGCATAACGCACGCCATTTTTCAGCGCAATTTCTCGTGCACGTGTGAGTGTATTAAAAGGTGTGGCAGGCACATCCAGCATTTTCCAGTCTGGATGAAATGCGGTAAAGTGCATGGGTACATCAGGACCTAGTTCGCGTACCACCCATTCAGTCATTGCCTCCAGCTCTTCGGAAGAATCGTTTTTATCGGGAATCAGCAGTGTTGTTAGCTCAAGCCAAACATTGGTTTCGTGTTTGATATATAGCAACGTATCAAGCACCGGCTGTAAATGCCCGCCCGTTATTTTCCAGTAAAATTCTTCCGTGAATGCTTTCAAATCAACATTGGCCGCATCCATTGCAGCAAAAAATTCTTTACGTGGCTCGGCACACATATAGCCTGCCGTTACTGCGACAGATTTGATATTTTTCTCCCGACAAGCGGCGGCAACATCAATCGCATATTCATGAAAAATAACCGGATCGTTATATGTATAAGCAACACTTCGACAACCATTTTCTGCAGCTGTTAAAGCGATAGCCTGCGGCGAAGCTTGATCAGCCAACGTATCCATTTCTCGTGATTTACTCATATCCCAATTTTGGCAGAACTTACACGCCAGATTGCAACCCGCTGTGCCAAAAGAAAGAACTGGCGTGCCAGGTAAAAAATGATTCAAGGGTTTCTTTTCAATCGGGTCGATACAAAAGCCACTCGATCGACCATAGGTGGTACTCACGATTTGCTCATTATAATTCGCCCGCACAAAACATAAACCTTGCTGGCCCGCATGCAACTTGCAAAATCTCGGACAAAGATCACATTGAATACGCCCATCATCCAGTTTATGCCAGTATTTAGTGGGGTGGTATTGAGGCTGCATAGTCATTTCTCCCTGACCCTCTGTTTAGGAACATGCATGAAATAAATTACCCATCTTGCATCTCGGCTTTATCTCCTGAGTCGCTCTACCTCCTGCTTCCATGCAGTCGTCATCTTCAGCCCGTCTTGGCACGTTCTGCAATCACAAAAGCTCGAAATAGCACAACTATTCCTGCACTTTTGTTCAATTAGAACGTGCCAATACAGACTAAATATGAGCGCCAGATGTCCAATTTATCTCATGCACATTCCTTAGATCTATTTTGACCTAAAACATTGCTATAACAGTAAAACGTCTTATACTTTAAATATATGTGTATTCAGTGGAATTGCAATGTTAAATATCCGCAAAAGTGCCGTAGCCGGGTTATTTTATCCTGATGTCCCTCAGGAACTGGAATCAAGCGTTGACCAGTTTTTATTAAACGCTCGCGCCTCGGACGTCATACCACGTGCCATCATCGTACCGCATGCGGGTTACATCTATTCCGCTCAAATTGCCGCACAAGCTTACAAAACGCTAGTCCCGTTGAGAAACAAAATCAAGCGCATCATACTTGCTGGCCCATCCCATCGAGTTCCATTTTATGGTTGCGCCCTATCCAGTGCCGAGTATTACGCAACACCGCTGGGCAATATTCCGCTGGATCAAGCCGCTAACCTAGCCCTGATTGAAGCGGGTTATGCTAAAATTTTGGATGCTGCACATGCCCAGGAACATAGCATCGAAGTTCATTTACCTTTTCTGTTTCGCGCGCTGGGTACTTTTAACCTCGTACCGATTGTTGTCGGAGAAGCGAATCCGGACGAAGTCGCTCGGCTATTTGACTATTTCTGGCATGATACGGAAAGCATCTACGTCATCAGTTCAGACCTCAGCCATTTTCACCCTTACAATGAAGCCAAAGAGATAGATGCAGCAACCAGTCAATCAATAGTGCAGCGAGATTCTGAATCAATTGGCCCAGAGCAAGCCTGTGGTTGTCGCCCGTTGAATGGTTTATTAACACTCGCCAGAAAATATGACTTATCAATTAAAATTTTGGATGTATGTAACTCTGGCGATACCGCTGGCGATAAAAGCCGGGTTGTAGGTTATGGTGCTTATGTCGTTTACTAAAAACAACTATAGCGAACGCCAGCAAGAGACGCTATTGCAAATTGCCGCGTTATCGATTCAACACGGATTGAAATATAATAAACCTCTGGCAGTTTATTCATTTCAATATGATGAGGCGTTGCAAGAAAACCGTGCAACGTTTGTCACCCTAAAAAAACACACTCAACTTCGCGGATGTATTGGCATGCTGCATGCCATAAGACCGTTAGTCGATGATATTGCCAACAATGCGCACGCGGCTGCCTTTTGTGACCCGCGCTTTGCCTCACTGAAGACGGAAGAGCTGGATCAACTGGATATTAATATTTCAGTTTTGACACCATCTGAGCCTTTGGCCGTTAACAGTGAGGCAGATTTACTGGTATCACTCCAACCCGGCAAAGACGGTTTAATTTTGAAAGAAGGTCGTCATCAAGCGACCTTTTTACCCAGTGTTTGGGATACACTTTTAACCGCTGAAGCATTTCTCAGTGAATTAAAGCAAAAAGCCGGGCTCAGTCATGACTATTGGTCCAATACGATTCAGTTTGAACGTTACGAGACACTATCATTTAGCAAACCTGTCAAGAATCTTGCATTAGAAAATGCATTCGATTAACCGACATTAGCAACTTATCCCCCTAGAGATGGAATTAACGTCAACCCAATCAACAAATCCACCAGCAATTACTTTAACCTCAAGTAAAGTCAGGGTAGATAATCTGGCCGTTGGTCAACAAGTGACCGCAAAGGTTATTGCTGTTAATCGAAATGGTGAAATTATCCTCAGCATTAACAATGCAATACTCAATGCGAAAAGTGCCATTGAAGTTAAAGAAGGTCAATTGTTACAATTATTGGTGGCACAAACTGGCAAACAAATTGTACTGCAATTGCCCGAGAAAGTGTTACAACAAGCACTGAGCCAACAATTATTACGCGAGAGCTTGCCGCAACAACAACCGCTGAATCAAACCGTGCAATTATTGCAACAAGTTCTCAAACAGGCAAAACAGCTGAATTTGCCATCGCGCTTAACGCAGGCCATGCAAAACTTTGTCAATCGTCTGCCAAGTACGCAGCAAATGAGTGACGGCAATTCATTACGCGATGTTATCAAACGGTCCGGTGTATTTTTGGAAAACTCTATTACCCAGGCACTGCATGGAAAAGGCAAAATTGCCACCAACGACATAAAAGCCCTACTCTCACAATTACGCAATAGTCTAACCAACGAACGGACCAACGCTGCGCAACAAACACAAATACAAGCTCAAACAAAGAACATCAGCAAAATACCAGTGCAAAACACGCAACAGACTATTTCGCCGATAATACCCACCCCGACAAAACAGAGCTTGGCAAACAGCAGCGCAGTACAAAACAATTTACAACCAACAATTAAAACTAACATAGCACCGGCTTCAAACCTTAACCCAGCCACTCCAGTAAAACCAACACCACTGCCAGCGACTACCATTGACAATCCATCAGTCATTAAAAGCAACATTGAAACTGCCTTGAATATTAAGGCATCTCAGCATACGACTAAAACGTTAGGCGCAGGAATCTCGCCGCCACTCGCCTCGGGCATCAATGGTACTAGCTTGCCAGGGATGATGCCATTGACACCAGGTTTAACAAAAGCGGCACTACCAAACTTTGCAATGCAATATACAACGAAGCATCAAGCAGCCAGCATCAAAGAAGCGTTAGCACTGACTACAATGACAACTACTGCGGATGTAAAAGAGGCAGGACTGGTTTCCCGATTTTCAAGTTTAGTTGATTTAATTGATCAACTGATACGGCAGGTAGATTCATCACTGGCACGCACTCAATTACATCAACTCAGTACGTTACAGGATCAAGAGTCAGGCAGACTCGCCTGGAGTCTGGAAGTGCCGGTAAAACAAAATGATGAAACCCACCTGGTTAAACTAGAGATTGAAAAAGAAAACGCGAAAAATGATTCAGAGGCTGTTGTTACGGTTAATATCGCTGTTGAACTTGAGCAACTCGGGCCAATTCATTCACGTATAACATTAGTGGGCAATGCTATCGGTGTGGTTTTTTGGGCGGAAAAACAAAAAACCTTTGAACTGACCCGCAACGCCATGAGCAATTTGGAAGATAAACTGGAAAAGTCCGGCTTTGACTCAAGTATGATAAATTGTCACCACGGCCAGCCACCAATAATGCGACAAAATTCACATCAAGCGCCTGAAAACTTGCTGGATATTAAAGTATGAGCAAAGAAACACAACCACCCTCAAAAGCCGTTGCGTTGAAATATACCTTGGACTCAGCGCCGAGAGTTGTTGCCAAAGGCGAAGGCCAAATCGCCGATAAAATTATAGAGATCGCCGAAGAACATGGCATTACGTTATATCAGAATAGCGAGCTAGTAAAATTACTATCTCGCATAGAAATCGACGATGAAATCCCCTCAAACTTATATCAAGCAGTCGCTGTTGTATTGAGTTTTGTGTTTCAATTAAACGGCAAGGACCAGGAAATCCGTCAGCAACATGAAGAGTCATTAGTGGATAAAAAAACGGACAGTTAATAATTATTATTCACAATCGAAATTCAAACTATTCTCCGTAATCAGCACTCGTAGTGGCGAGGCCTTATTTTGAATCGAGAGTCGAGAGTGTTGGCAGCAGGGATGCTGCCGCCAAGCCTACATGGATGTATTCACGGCGTCTCTCAGTAAGGTTTTGCCACCACGGGTGCTAGAAGGTGGCACTTTTGCACATTAAACTCCGATTGTGAATTTATAACCTATGAAATATTTTTAAGACTTGTAAATAGGAAACTCGAAATAAAAAGTTGCTCCCT
>CALZHW010000210.1 GCA_945787125.1 uncultured Ectothiorhodospiraceae bacterium | reverse complement strand
GGTGATGATTTCGGTCTTTATGGTGTGCAGATATCAATGGTTCCAGAAATGGAAGTATGGGCCATGATGTTAGCGGGCCTTGGCTTGATTGGTTATAAATTGCGCCGTCGTCAAGAAGAGACCGGTGGTTTAACACCCGCATAATTGGTCTTCTCTGCAATATACTAAAAAAGCTCGTTAGATAAACTAAACTAACGAGCTTTTTGTTTTTTACGACTTAACCCGGATAATTCATGAATTACACGATTTCTCGCTCAATCAGATAATCTTCCGTAAAATCAAATCTCTTTGCGATAATCTCGTGAATTCATGAAATTTCCGACTTAAAGTATTCAAAGCGTCTAATAAATTTATAATCTCCGCATTTTCCTGTCAGTCTAGGAGCCTGTTCGAGAATCCGTATATTCGCCTATCCATGGGCTCGTCGACAATTACTCCTAGGGCAAAAGACAAATCAGGCAATTAAGTAGTTTTCTCCAGCATCTGATGTTTGCGAATAAGCTCTTTGGCTTCCATTAGCGTATCTTCATTCCAAGCATCCAATGTGCTTTCTTCGTTGAAGTAGCGATCTACAAAATCTTTGCAAAATTCGCCGGGGTCAATTTCCTGGTTTTGTGATTCCGCAGTCTCTATCGATTTATACCATTCATGTAAAATGGTTAAATCAATAGTGGATGATAGCTTTAGTGCTTCACGTATCACATCTTTCCATCTAAAGGCCTGAGTACCAAATACGCTCTGTAAATCCAGTTGTTGCAATATGTCATGCTTGTCCGCGGAGAGATTGCCTGTGACGTCCAGAATATAGTTTTCAAAAAAAATATAAACTGGTGTATTTTTGTATCGCGAGTGTTCAAGAGGATCCATTTCTTTGTCTCCTAGTCGCTATTTGTCAAGAAAATAGCCCAGTTAAAGAACATTAGCCTGTTTGAATTATAGCACTCAAGAAATGTACCGATGTAGTCAGATTCGTGTAAATATTGCTCACAACATGGTTGTTAGGAGCCTGAAATACATTAGCGGGGTATCGAATATAGAGTATAGAAGGGTTTGTTATAGAGGAGAGATGCCAAAATTCATTGACACCTCCCTAGTTGTTTAGGCTTGCAGCAAACTTAGTTTGATTTTTTTCATGGCATTTTTTTCCAGCTGGCGAACGCGTTCTGCCGAAACGTTGTATTTATCAGCCAGCTCTTGTAGCGTAGCCTTCTTTTCTTCATTAAGCCATCGCTTGTGTAAAATATCTTTGCTGCGATCGTCAAGGGCGGCAAGTGCATTGCTAAGCTGGTCATTGTTATGCTGATCCCAATCAGAGTGCTCTGCTATTCTCGAGGGGTCTGCTGATAAATCCTGTAGATAAGCGGCTGGCGCGGGGGCTTCATGACCGTCATCATCGCTATCATTAAATGCATCAAATGAGGTGTCTACGCTGCTGAGGCGTCCTTCCATTTCGCGTACAGTTGCTTCAGGTACGCCTAAATCATTCGCTACCGCTGTAATCTCGGCTTGTGAAAACCAGCCCAGGCGCTTTTTGGATTTGCGCAAATTGAAGAACAATTTACGTTGTGCTTTTGTGGTCGCAACTTTAACAATTTTCCAGTTGCGCAGGATGTATTCATGAATTTCCGCTTTGATCCAGTGCACAGCAAAAGAAACCAGTCTGACTTCTTTGTCTGGATCAAATCGTTTAACTGCCTTCATGAGGCCAATATTACCTTCCTGAATAAGATCAGCCTGGGGAATTCCGTAACCTGAATAGCCACGTGCAACGTACATAACAAATCGCAGATGAGAAATGATCAGCTCGCGTGCCGCTTCGAGGTCGTTTTGATCTCGTAAGCGAATCGCCAGTGCTTTTTCCTCTTCTGCACTGAGAACGGGTATCTGCTTTACATAATGCGTATAAGACTCAATGTTACCCTGAGGGACAGCCAAGCTTATTGCGTTAGTATTTAGTGTCAAAGTAAATCACCTGTTTCGTCGTTGATTAAGATTATCTTAACTATTAACTATAACAGTATAGTCATAGTCCGGTTACCCGGGAAATCAAATCTATTTAAATTATCTATATTTGAGAAGTTTAGCACTCCCACAATAAGAGTGCTAATTTTTTATTTTGTTCCGCATAAAGTGCTAATCTAACTATTTATTTTATATCGATATTTCATTAATTATACGATTGCTCGCTATCCATGCGCCACCGATTCCAAGCAGTGCGCCAAGCAGTAAAATTGAGCTGATATCAGTAAAATTTAGTCCGTTTATAGTCAATGAATTGACAGAATTATGCGTTACAGCGGTAATTTCGGGATCTAGCCATAAAAAGCCTAAAAATACGAATACGCAGGCAAAAAAACCACCAAGCAGACCGAAAAGTACACCGGAATAGAGGAAAGGCCGGCGAACATAGGCATCAGTGGCTCCCATTAACTTACTGACTAGAATTTCGTCGTAATAGTGTTGTGCTAACAAGCGAATAGTATTGCCAATAATCACCAAAACGCTAAAAATTAAAAATAAAGCCAGTAACAGTGATAAATTTTTAACGAGATCAACAATCGCGAAAAGTTGATTGATCCACTGACTATCCATTTGAACAAGATCCACCCCGTGCAATTCGCCTAGCCATTGTTCGAGTGATTGTATTGTCGTTGCTGAGCTATTTGCCATATCCAGCGTGAGGTAGATGACCGCTGGCAATGGGTTGCCTGGCAGTAATTTTTTGCTGTTTATTCCGACAGATGCTTGAAATTCAGCCAGCACATCAGCCGCTGACAGGTAAGAGAGTGCTTTGATTTCTGGCTTGGCGGTCATTTGTTCTTGCAGCTGTTGGATGGTTTCTTGAGCTATATTTTTTTGCAGAAATATTGAAATACCGCTGTGTTGTGCAAGTTGGTCTTCTTTACCTTGCAGATTACTAAAAAGAATTTGAAAGCTGGCCGGCAGGGTTAATGTACTGGCAATCACCAGTATTGTCACAATGCTGGCAAATAGATTATGGGTTAAATGAAACTTCGCACGGTGCAGCGCTTGTTTATGATTATTTAACCACAATCGAACATTGGCAATCGGTGGGTTTTGCGGCTTATCCGGTGGTAGTTCGTGGCGGCGGTTTGCACCAGTCGATGGGGATTCTTGTTTAATCATGAGATTGTGTTACCTCGCCTGACGATGCAATACTGCCATTGCATAATGCAATTTTTTTATAGGGCATATCGTTAATCAGTGACAAGTCGTGCGTAGCAATAGCCAATGTGATGCCCACTTGGTTCAAACGTGAGAATAGGCCCATGATTTCTTTGGACAACTCCGGGTCAAGGTTTCCGGTGGGCTCATCTGCCAGTATGACTTCAGGTCGGGTAACAATGGCGCGTGCAATGCCGATCCGTTGCTGTTCACCGCTGGATAAGTTTTGTGGTGGCTGCTGACTTTTTTTCAGCAGGCCGACGAGATCCAATGATGCTCGCACACGCTTTACGATTTCATCTGTAGCATAACCGCTGATAACCAGCGGCAGTGCGATGTTGTCAAAGCTTGAGCGATCATGCAGCAGAGTAGGGTTCTGAAAAACAAAACCGATACGGCGTCGAAAGTAGGGCAATTGGCGTAAGGAAATGTCTGCTAGATCAAGTCCGTCGAATATAATATTGCCCGAGCTGGGGCGCTCAAGCAAGGCGATCAATTTTAATAAGGTGCTTTTGCCAGCACCGGATTTTCCTGTCAGGAAAATCATTTCGCCCTGCGAGATTGTCAGATTAATATTGCGCAAGGCGTCTTGCCCGCTTGCGTATTGTTTGCGCAGATGTTGTATTTCAATCATGATGCGTCTTATTCTTCGCTTTTTTGTTCAAGCTCAAGCAAGGCAGCAACAAAATCTTCTGCATTAAACTCTCGTAAATCCTCGATGCTCTCGCCGATACCGATAAAGCGTATAGGAGTGCCGAGTTGCTTGGCGATGGCAAATACAATTCCACCTTTGGCAGTACCGTCTAGTTTAGTCAGGGTGATGCCGCTGACATCAACCGCTTCATTAAACTGCTTGGCCTGAGTTAGCGCGTTTTGCCCGGTACCAGCGTCTAGTACTAACATCACCTCATGTGGCGCGGCTTGATCAAGTTTGGACATTACCCGTTTAATTTTTTTCAATTCTTCCATTAAATTGACCTGGGTATGCAAGCGTCCGGCGGTGTCTGCAATTAACACGTCTATCTTGCGTGCTTTTGCGGCTTGCAATGCATCGAAAATAACGGCGGCGGAATCAGCGCCGCTATGTTGGGAAATAACCGGTACATCGTTACGTTCCCCCCAGGATTGCAATTGCTCGACAGCTGCGGCACGAAAGGTATCACCAGCGGCAAGCATGACGGATTTACCTTCTTGTTTGTAACGTTGTGCGAGTTTACCAATGGTAGTGGTTTTACCTACGCCATTGATGCCGACCATTAAAATGACAAAAGGTGCTTTGGTGGTATCGATCGCTAGCGGCTGATTACTGGGTTGCAGCAATTCGAGCATGTCTTGCTGTAGGGCTTCGATGAGAGCGTCATCGTTTTCCAGTTGTTTGTGTTCTAATCGTTGGGTCAAATTCGTGATGATTTCCTGGGTGGCTTCCACTCCAACATCGGAGATCAATAACAAGGTTTCCAGCTCTTCTAGCAGTTCGTCGTCAATGCCTTTACGGCCGCGTAGTAGGCTGGTAAGGCCACTGGTAAAACTGGATCGGGTTCGCGATAGACCATTTTTTAATCGAGAAAAGAAGCCTTTTTTCGGGGAGTTTTCCGCCTCAGTTTGCTCATCACTTTTATTTTTACCAAAACTGAACATAAGAGTTTACAAACCTGTTTTAATTGATGCCATGACGGCACGGATTTTTCCTGTAAAATAACGGAGATAACAATGCTTTTTGGCGTTTTTCAAATATTTGCCAATTAGTCAGGTTGATATTTAATCATACTGCCGTTGATTGTTTGTTCATACGGAACGACAGGGAAGCCAGTCGGTCGTATGCTCTAATCGTAACATTTTAGTCGGTAAGTTATCTACCGAACCCATTCACTTGACAGATAGGGAACAAAATTCCATGAGAAAATGGTTTTTAATTGCAAGCAGCCTGGTGTTTTTAGGCGGTTGTTCAACCCAGGCGCTGGTGCCTGATGTCGAAAGAACCGTGAAAACTTATCCGGATTATAATGTCCATGAGAAAACCCTCTCCAATGGTTTAAAAGTCATTGTTAAAGAAGATCATCGAGCGCCTGTGGTGGTCTCCCAGGTTTGGTATAAAGTGGGCAGCAGTTATGAGTATGGTGGAATAACGGGTGTATCGCATGTGTTGGAGCATATGATGTTTAAAGGTACCAAAAAACATCCTCCAGGTGAGTTTTCAAAAATTATTGCTGCCAATGGTGGGCGAGAGAACGCGTTTACCGGGCGAGATTATACGGCTTATTTTCAACAACTGGAAAAAAGCCGCTTACCGATCAGCATGGAACTGGAAGCCGATCGTATGCGCAACGTTGTATTGCTTGAAGAAGAATTTAACAAAGAAATAAAAGTGGTGATGGAAGAGCGTCGTATGCGTACCGAAGATAATCCGCAGTCGCTGACTTATGAGCAATTTAGCGCAA
>CALZHW010000209.1 GCA_945787125.1 uncultured Ectothiorhodospiraceae bacterium | reverse complement strand
AAATGTTTATATGGTCAAAGAAATGCTGGCGTCAAGTGACAATTTATCAGGCAGCGAACCCAAAGTATTATTTTACCGTAACCCGATGAACCCAGCCATTACTTCGCCGGTTTTTCAAAAAGACGAAATGGGAATGGATTATATTGCGGTATACGCCGATCAAGCAGCGGATACTGGTGAGCCGGCCGGAACGGTCGTTATTGACCCCGTGACGGTGCAAAATATCGGGGTGAGAACCGCAAAGGCAAGCAAACAACGTATCTCCAGGTACATAAACGCTTTAGGTCGGGTGGATTTTAATGAAGAGCGCATGGCACCTTGCTGATTATCTTCTTGTTGCTGTATTTTAATTTTAGAAATATCACCGCGCCATTAGTTATTATGTTATCTATACCTTTTGGCTTAATAGGCAGCTATTGGTTGATTTTTTATCTTGGCTTCAATATGTCCGTCGCGGTAGCTGTAGGGTTTATAGCGCTAGCCGGAGTCGCGGCTGAAATTGGCGTGCTCGTACTGACCTTTATCGATCAAGAGCTTGAACGCTAGCGCCAAGCTAACGCTCGTCAGTATCTGGCTGAAACAGCAGGCACTGAATCTAATAATCAATCGCACATCATGTTCAAATTAAGCTCGCAAGAAATTATGCAAGCGGTACATAAAGGAACCTCTGAAAGAGTAAGACCCATCGCCATGACAGCCACGGCTATTATCGCCGGACTGTTACCGATTATGTGGGGCAGTGGCACAGGCTCAGAAATTATGCAACGCATAGCTGCGCCGATGGTCGGCGGCATGATAAGCGTTACTGTTTTAAGTTTGCTGGTATTGCCATTGATCTATGGTTTGGTTTTACAGATACAAGAAAGGTTTAAATACAGGGTTTAATTGAAATGTTTATGAGCAGGTGATATCTCGGATATAATAGTTACACTGACTGTTTCATTGATTTCATTGAATATACTAAAAATCTTTGCATGCGCACATGCACTTAATACGAAGGCATTTTTTCTCTGGGAGTGTTTCTTGAAAAAAGAATTTAAAGATATTGATAAGAATATTATTAAAGCATTAACCGCTGTTTGTGAAGCAGCAAAATCTGAGGGAAATGGCTTTCAATGGCTGACGCATTTAGTGAATTACAATCGATTCCCAAGTAGTCTAAAAATTGTATGTGTTTTTTCCACAAAATTGGATCTCATTGACGCTAAGCAACTGATGATGGATCGATATATAATTGATTTGATTAAAAGTGAATTTGAAAAAATAAATGTTCGTATTAAAAATATTGAGAGGCATGTTACTTTTGATTCACAGGAGGCATGCAGTGAAGATCATAATGGGAATTGGGACGAGCGTTTTAGATCGTTAGTATAAGAAACGTGCACGAAACAAAACCGAAAGCTATATCGTGCACGTTCCTTTTTTAGATGAAGAGCAATAGGGTATGTCAATGAGCCAGTTGTACCAACCATTTCAACCATTGTTAACGAATGGCGGACGGCAAAGTTTTGCTCTAACTGTACAGCAATATCCAGCAATAAAAAGCTTGGCTGGAATCGTTCACTCTTATTTGCAAGTTAGTACACCGAAACCAACACCTTATCCGATGATACCTGATGGAACTCAGGCTATTTTCATAAGCACAGACTCTATACAAATAGGGGGCGCTCAACCTCAAGCACTGGATATTAAACTTCAACAATCTGGAGATTATTTTGGCATCCGTTTTTACCCTGGAGCATTGCGTCATTTTTTTAAATTGAATCTTTCGGAAATTACAGGGCAATTTGTCGATGGTCAATATTTTCCTTGTCGTTATTTTTCGCAGCTTCATCATCATATCTATCAGCAGAGCAATTTCCTACAGCGTGCACGTGTTTGCGAACAATGGTTATTGCGACATTTTTCACCGCAACCAGCTAACGTGTTTGATCTGGCGTTGGGTCTGATATATCAATTCACTGGAAATATTGAAATTAGTCAGCTGGCCTACAAAGTGGGTGTGAGTAGCCGTCATCTAAATCGTTTGTTTCAACGATATATCGGACTAAGCACTAAAGAATTTGCGCAGATAATACGTATTCAATGTGTCTGTCAACAGCTGTATGAAAAACCGAATAATTCGCTGGAAACATCCGTGGAATTAGGGTTTTTTGATCAAGCTCATTTATTAAAGGAGTACAAGCAGCGACTATTATTGAACCCTCGTTCACTTTCCAACCGTTTCATGTCCGATTTTTACAATAATGAGTAACTGTAATTTGTAACACTGTACTTTTCTTCATTGAGATAATCAAATGCAGTTTTCCCAGTTTTCTAAATTCTCTAGGTCGCAAATTTTAGCCATGTCCGAAGGCGGTTTTTTTGGAGAAGGCAATGCGCAGCTGCCAAGTTCTTCTATGCTGATGATTGATCAAATCAGTCATATTGCAAATACGGGTGGCCTTTTTGGAAAAGGACAACTGGATGCAAACCTACAGATTGAGCCGGATCACTGGTTTTTTGGCTGCCATTTTAAAGGGGATCCTGTGATGCCAGGTTGCCTGGGTTTAGATGCATTGTGGCAGTTGCTGGGTGTATATCTCGGCTGGTCTGGGTTGCCAGGTAAAGGTCGAGCTTTAGGCGTGGGTAAAGTAAAGTTTAGCGGGCAAATATATCCTGATGCAGGTGTCATTCAGTATCAATTAGATATAAAGCGGGTTTTTGCTAAGCCAATGGCAATGGGCATAGCTGATGGTTTGGTTATTCACAACGGCGACACTATTTATCAGGCGAACGACTTGAAAGTAGGGCTAATAAATCAATACATAGCACCTAAGACCGAAAATACACCTCAACCAAATGGTAGCCAAATTGGCTTTTAACTGGGCCATGTATCTTATTGGTTGGCTTTTTAAAAATGATATTATCAATTGATTTGACCATTTGTCCTGGCCGTACCTCGCCGAGGTCGCCGCCTTTTTTAGCGGAATTACAGCTGGAATGTTTTTTCGCGAGTTTGCTGAAGTCTTCACCACTGGCTAAGCGTTGTTTGAGTTTTTCGGATTCTTCTTTTGTTTTCACCAAGATGTGGCGAGCCATTGCTATAGGCATGGGGGTTAACCTTTTGACAGTGTTTCTTTAGTTATTAGCGTGCAGGTTTCGTGCAATTCACTGTAGATGATGTATATCTCTTTCTGCTCAAGCTGTCGCATTACACGTTGAATCTTTTGCGAAGCGCTTAGCTCTTGTTCGCCGTAGTCAGTACCATCACGGGTAACAAATTCTTCGATTAGTGCCTGCAGTGTATCGGCGGCGATTTCTGTATGGGGGATTATCACGGTGTTGTTTTATACCAGTACCTGACGTGTATCTTGATTAAATTGATAGATTTGTTTTTCGATTTCCTCATCAATCATAATATCTGGCTTATTGCCGTTTGGGCAGGCGAGGCGGGGTGTGGTGCCAAATAAACGACAAATCAGCGGTCGTTCATCGTAGACCTGACAACCTTTGTGGCTAAGGTGTGGACAGCTTAGCTCTGACATTGCAGCCGCGTGTTTTTGTTCGCTCTTTTCCGGCAGCATTGCCATTTCTTCGCTGGACGTCGTTACTGGGCCGCAGCAGTCATGGCAGTCTGGTTTGCACTCAAATGAAGGTATGTGTTGGCGAAGAAAATGAATTTTATTCTGATTTCTTGTCATGGAACATGTATTCCTGGGGATAGCCTTGTCAATGCGGTGCGTTTTCTTGATTACAATCGGGCTATTTTAGCAGAGTGTAGCGGTTATTGGCAGTTCTGCTCCTCAGTTGATAGTGTTTTTTTGACTGGGATCGAGTTGAAAACTCCTAGTCTGGGCAGACTTCTAACATCAAATTATCTTCTTTTTCAATGGCAAGGGGTTTGGTAGTTTTGAAAACAGACTCGTCTTCACCACCAAACACTTCAATAAGTCGTGGGATAAAGCGCTTTAACTCCAGTGCCATAATGGCGAAATCCGCGTCAAATTGTGAGGCATAATCATCTGCGCCTTCACTATCTGCTTGATCGAGAATCTCATCATTGAATTTAAGACGATTTATTGAAAAATCATCATTGACAATACAAGACAAACTTTCTTGCCAGGTTACAGAAAGTTTCACTACTTGTTTGCCAGCAGTTATGTGAGCCTGAATTTCTTCGGCTTCTAAGTCCTGCCGTTTACAACGAATAATGCCACCATCTTCTACTGTATCATGTAACTCGCATTCGTCGTTTATGATAAAATCCACAGGTACATCTTCACCGGTAAGCCACCGTGTCATAATTGCAGCTGGAGAATTTTTGAGTGTTGCGGGTTTAACAGGTAACGAGCCAATAGATCGTCTAAGGTACTCTAATAATTCTTCCGCTTTTTTGCTGCTACTGGCATTTACCACCATCATATTATCAGCAGGCGCAATATAGGCATACATAAGATTGCTTCGTAAAAAAGCGCGAGGTAGAAGTTCATGTATCACGTTATCCTTTAACGTTTCTTTCTCTTTCCGGCCCATTTTTCGTGCGTTTTTTTCCTCAATTTCAGCGACCTTCTCATCAACCAGTTCGCGTACAACACTGGCTGGCAGAATTTTTTCATCTTTACGTGCACAGATCATGATATTGCCATTAGTCGCATGGATCAGGTCATCTCCATGTTTCCTCAATGGAGTTGCCCACCCATAACTAGCAAGTTGTAATTTTCCGCAGGGTTTAAAGCGGAACCCTTGGAGTTTTGCGCTTAATTCTTGCGCGTCAAGTGTAAATGGCTGGGTAAAGCGAAAGATTTGTACATTATTAAACCACATGATATTGCCTTGATGAAAAAGTCGTGCATTATGGCGAATAGTATTACCAACTGCCAGTGAAAAGTTGTGGGAAAAAATTAAAAATATACAACCCAGGTTTGTTGCATTGGTTCAACTAGCAAAACTGTTTTGTTATTGCATTTTTATGCAGGCCTTCTTCACTATTAAGTCGACGTTATGCTTTAAGAGGATTCAGAATACCGATAGATCAAACAAAAGAAAAAAATAAATAAATAAATATTTACATCGAATTGAATTTTAAAACTTGTCATGTTACTCACTCACTCACTCACTCACTCACTACTATGATCATGTCTGACTTCCTGTATACGTATACGTATACGTATACGTATACGTTAAGATTATGCTATTCGCCTTGCTTAACCCGACCGTTGATGGCACACCAACGATCGCGCATAGGATCTCGGTAATTGCTCCTGCATTACTCTACCTTCTGCATGCAGTCATCCCAGGTTCCGACGACAAACTTTGTACATGCACCGGGTCTCTAACTCTGGAGAATTTGTTTGCAGCTTGCGGATTACGCTGCACAACAATATAGCCTGTCCCCTCACCGAGCAAGGTCAGCTTCTCAAGTCTGATTTCGGAGCTCAATGCCGAGCCTATACGCCCCTCTGCCAACGCTTAACCATTATTCTTATGAGTACGCCCATGACTCGAGACCTCAGTGGATCGCTAATCCTTTCCGAGCAACGGACTTGCACCGTCTAATTGTCGCCAGCTTCGTTTAGCGCACTGGGTGTCCTGGTAATGCAGGGTATTCTGACTATTTGGAAACAGTTTCAGGCCGCAAGAACCGCCGCACCT
>CALZHW010000208.1 GCA_945787125.1 uncultured Ectothiorhodospiraceae bacterium | reverse complement strand
CGTAGCCCTGCAACGGGAGCAATGAGTGGCGCAATAGGTACAGCTATATTGCAGTCATCCAGCGCCACTACGGTTGCAGCGGTGGGTTTTGTCAGTGCCGGATTGCTGACGTTTCAACAAGCACTGGGCATCATTTTCGGTGCAAATATCGGCACCACATTGAAAGGCTGGCTAGTTGCACTGCTGGGCTTTAAATTACAAGTAGGCATGCTGTTTTTGCCGTTAATTTTCATTGGTGTATTAATACACCTGATCGGTAAAGAAAAATCGAAAAATATTGGCCTGGCCCTGGCGGGCTTTGGATTAATCTTTGTTGGCATTGGCATGTTGCAAACCGGCCTACTCGGTTTACAAGACTTTCTTTCCTTTGATAATTTTCCAGCTGATACGTTTCTGGGCCGGTTAAAGTTATTATTCATTGGCGTGTTATTCACTATTATTACTCAATCTTCCAGTGCGGGTGTTGCGGCCACCCTTACAGCACTGTATGCGGGTATGATTAATTTTGAACAAGCTGCTGTATTGGTCATAGGCATGGATATCGGCACCACAGTTACCGCATTGATGGCTAGCATAGGTGGCAGTGTGGGTGCGCGGCGTACCGGGTATTCACATGTTATTTACAATATTATGACCGGTATAGGCGCGTTACTCTTAATCACACCCTACACTCTCGCATGGGAAACCTTGGCGCCAAACTTCTTGGAAAATAATGCAGAAATTGTGCTGGTTGCCTTTCACACTTTATTTAACACGTTGGGGGTAATCATTGTTTTGCCTTTTACACCCCATTTTGCAACGATGATGGAAAGGCTGGTGCCTGAAATTAAGCCCATTTATACCAAAGATTTAGATATTAAGTTATTAGAACAACCCGAAATTGCACTGAATGTTGCACAACATAGCATCCAAACAGAAATAAAAGATTTATTAAAGTATACACAAATTGTTGCAGATAAAAATCAAAAGACCGGTACGTTTCAAAAGGAAGCCTTGAAAGATGGCTTGAAAGAAACCCAACGATATATGGATTTAATTGAGTTACAAAACTCACAGCAAGGCTGGCAAAAAATCGTTAAACTGATTCATGCATTGGATCACATGAGTCGGCTTTATGACCGCTGCGATGAAGACAAAGAACGTGCTGTCACCGCGGCAAACACTCCAGTACTTAAACCCTACCTCGAGTTATTACTGACTAATACCCAACAAATATTGTTTTTCACAAACGATGACAAGTGGCAGGAAGCCGCTGAACTGGCTTCCGATAATGCGAAAGAAATCCACCAGTTTAGTCAACAATATCGAGAAAAAATCGTTGAAGAAATTGGCAGCAATCGACTGAGCATGCCGGAGGGCGTAAAACAGTTAGAAGCCATTCGATGGCTAAGACGAGTCAGCAAACACATTGCTAAGATGACAACCTACTATTCACGCTGCCTAACAGATTAGGCTCGTTGATTTAGCATAAGAAGTCGCCTCTTGAACTATAGTCAGGCGTCCTCCCTTGACGTGGAGGAGCTTAGGTAACTCTCATTCATACTTAGAGGGGTAAATGATCCATCATTGCCTTATGGAAATGGCTAACGACACAGGGTTAATGTGCTGAGCGCTGGGATATGAAAGAACGCTGATGCTGACGTTTTCAGGATAATTAAGAGAAAATTCTCAGCGTTTACTTGGCTGCTGCTGGTGTTATACCGAGCTTTTCCACCTATATTGACAAGCCTTAACTGCAAAAGTAGTGAGAGAATTGATTACCTGCCCCAAGTCAGCGTGATTATAGTGGCAATACCCCGATTTAGTAGACAGTCAGTTACGTTCAGATCTCAACCTGATTTTGTTCCAACATGTTGAGCAGATCTTTAAGGTCATCGTCTGAAAGCTCTTTTTGTGCCAGGGTTTTTTCGAAGAATTCAATCAGCTCTTCTATTTTCTCTACAAACACAAGTCCTCGAGAAAACAGTGTATTAGTGCTGCTCACGCATTCTTCGCCAACATGAAGTATAGTTTTTTCACCTGCTTCGTTAAGTTCACTGATGGAACCAATTTCCGTAATTGCGAGCTGTAGATCTTCCATCATCTGTTCAACGATCTCTGCGCTACCGCTGCGTAGTTGATAATTTTTAGTCTGAACAGCGCGAAAATGTTCCAGCATATACAAAAACACCTTCTGCAATTGCCGTGTGCGTTGCAGAATAATTTCATCGGCAATGAGTACCTCGATGCGTCCTTCCAGTCCGTCTGCTAGAAAGGCTAAATAATCTTTAAAAGCGCCGTAACGGGCTGGGTCATCCAGTGGCATGTTCTTGATCAGCAGGGAGCAATGTTTGCTGTTAATAATTGTTCTTTCACCGAAATCAAAAATTCTTCCCTTTGAAACGGAAGCGGACAATACTTTTTCTTCTATAGGATTTTGTACCGGAGAATCAAAGAAGATTAATTGCTTATCTTCAAGATGAACCTGCAGGGTGCACTTCAGCTCCCATCCGCTTGTCAAAGTAAACAATCTATCCACCAGCGAATCATAACTATTGCATTTTAGCGAATCGACATAAAACTGACAGATAGAGCCATAGATACTCGTGTCGGTCATGGCCTGTAGGGCGACCATGTTTGTATCGCTTAACCTCGCTTCCCATTCTCTTTGCTGCTTCTGTCTGTCGAGATTTAGACGGACTTTCTGTTTCAACTCTTTTGGTTTAAATGGTTTTACCAGATAATCCACGGCCCCAGCTTCATAGCCTCGCAATATCTCACTTTCATCTTTGTTGGCAGAGATGAAAATGACAGGACAGTTTTGCGAGACATCATTTTGCTTGAGTTTCTCACAAGTCTCATAACCATCTATCCCAGGCATAAGAATATCTAGTAGAATAAGGTCTGGTTTCTCCCGGGATGCAACTTCAATGGCTTCCTCACCACTTGCCACGGTTAAGATATTGAATTCTTTACCCAATAGCCCTGAGAGCAACTCACGATTTAGTACTTCATCATCCACAGCTAATATGCTACTCATCATTTTTGTAATCCTCTTACTTTTACACACCCTCATAAGTGAAATGCTGGCATCTTTGCCAAATGAATGTTCTAGTGGCGAGTTACACTTACACTTACACTATCACTTTCTGCATTTTTCACTCAAGAATCTTATTTCATATACAATCATCGACAAATCAATTCAGTCCTGCAGTTCTTCTCATAGCAAGTTGTTTTGAAAACTTAAACCCTTGCGGTGATCATTACTAACGCTGCAAGTCAATTTGAACAGGATTGTCTGATAAAATCTGCTGGATCATTTAGGTCCTGATAACGACTCCTAATATCACAAAATTTATTTTCAGTACGCAGAAAAGCAGCAACCATATCCGGGTCAAAATGGCTGCCTCTGCCTTCGAGAATAATTTCCCGGCTTTTTTCATGCGAGAAGGCATCCTTGTAACAACGCTTTGAAGTCAGCGCATCATAGACATCGCCTAGGACCAGGATCCGAGCAGAAAGAGGGATCTGGCTTCCTCTTAAAGCATGGGGGTATCCACTGCCATCCCACTTTTCATGATGGGATTGTGCTATTTCAATCCCGATTTGAATAAACGTATTGTTTGGGTATTGTTCATGCACGGCCCTTAAGGTATCTGCACCAATGGAAGAGTGAGTTTGCATGATTCGCCACTCTTCCGGATTCAATTTACCTGGTTTCAATAATACATTGTCAGGGATCCCAACTTTACCGACATCATGAAGAGGGCTAGCCGCATAGATTGTATCAGCATAGTTCTGATCGATTATTCCGCGATATTCAGGAGTGCACATCAGATCTTCAGCCAAAATCCTACAATATTCTCTTAAACGCTCGAGGTGGGCGCCTGTTTCAGGATCTTTCGATTCCGCTAGTTTGGACATGGAGAAAATGGCTGCAAGTTGTGCAGCAGTAATCTCCTCTGCCTTTTCCCGTACCACATCCTGTAAGCTGAAGTTCTCGTTGCGCAGTGCTTCTCGATAATGCTCACTTTCGTCATAAAGCCGCTTTTTCTCCAGGCAGGCGTTGACTCGTGCATTTAGAATGACAGGATTGATCGGTTTAGAAATGTGGTCCTCTGCGCCCAATTCAATACATCTGACGATACTTTCTTGATCATCACGCGATGTAACCATGATGACGGGGATAGATTTCAGACGTTGATCGGCTTTTATTTTTTGAAGAACTTGTATGCCGTTAAGTTCTGGCATTTCAATATCAAGCAACACAAGTGAAAAGTTGTGTTGCGCCAGCTTTGCTAATGCTTCTGTACCACTAGCCGCACAATCTGCCTGGTGCTCCTGATCGTTGAGTCGTTTAATTAGCAGCTCGCGATTCAAATCATTATCGTCAACTACGAGAAGTATTTGTTTTTCATAAATCATTTATCATTCCCCACCTCCCGTTGCATGGTAATTACATTGCGGCCATAAGAGCATATCGTTAGCGTATAAAGTCTAAACACAAACATATGTTTTTTATCAATGTTTTATTTATCGACAGGTGAAGCTCACACTTTACTCTTTGTGTACTTGTAACTGCCAATAAATATAGTATTGTGATCTTGCTCAAATAATTCAGGCTGGTGACTAATATGATGCGAGGGACTGTTCAATATCAGCATCTTGGTCGCCAAGCTTAATTTTAATGATTCTTTTCAAAAATATTTGATTAGTTTTAGATTCAATTTAAACATTAGGTTATACGCCTCAAGCATGTACCGAGGCATACCGATATATAACAACAGATAAAAGAGGCAATATCTAAATCATGTACACATTTTTATAAAAATTATCCTGCTAAATTTTATAGGTGAACAATAATGTTGGCAAACCAAACTGCCCTCGTCCTCATCGGTTATCAATATGATTATTTTTCACTCGACGGGATTATCAATGCCGCGGCGGAACCATTAAGGTCGAAAGTACGCCCAGTCTTGGAAGTGAATTTCAGGCTGGTATTGCCACAGGGTGTTTCACACAACGCAGGAGAATATAGAAGACATGTCAGACATCATTAAAAACCACGATACTGAGGCCAACATAATTATTCCGCAGCTCAAAGGCCACATTCTGCTCGCCGAAGATAACCCGGATATTCAACAGCTGATCGCATTCCACATCCGCAAGACCGGTGCTCAAATCACTATTGCGGAAAACGGCGCAAGTGCGCTGGAACAAGGCCTGCAGAACCACTATGATTTAATTTTAATGAGCATGCAAATGCCAATCATGGATGGTATCGAAAGCACTCGACAACTACGCCGACAAGGGTGTAATACACCCATTGTCACGCTCACCGCCAATGCCACTACCAACGATATCGCCAACTGTCGAGCCGCCGGAAGTAACGACTTTCTCACCAAGCCTATTAAATGGAAAGATTTCTTTTCCGCCCTAGACATGCATCTCCAAACCTTGGATAAGAACCAGTCAGAGATCATCCCACTCGCCCCGACATTAGATGACGATGAGGATGAGGATGAAGACTACATACTTCTGATTAGACGTTTTGTCGATCAGCTGCCGGCACGCCTAGAGTCGATAAACGATAATTACCTTACTCAAGATTGGCAAGGCCTCGCTGCCTGCCTCCATGACCTCAAAGGAATGGGTGGTGGCTTTGG
>CALZHW010000207.1 GCA_945787125.1 uncultured Ectothiorhodospiraceae bacterium | reverse complement strand
TTGCACTGCTTTACTATATGAAATATTTCCCAAAGGGAACAACCATTTGGGAAATATTTCATTACGCAATTCAGCACAAAATGACGCACACTACAGGCTGCTCAACTGCGGATTCTAGGATGATAATAATCTCGCTTTTATTTATCACTCTATTTATCGCCTTCTTCGCTATGTTATACAGCGGCTTGCATACTGACTCCAGAGTCAATGTCGAGGAAAGTGTCACACTGACGCCACTACCTGAAGACCTGGATTATTATCTTTCAGAGCAAGAAAAAAAATTCCCTGACATTAAAGCCAATACTGAAAAAATTATAATTTGGCACAATCCGTTAGATAGAACAAAAACACGTCTAGCCATGGTTTATCTACACGGTTATTCGGCTTCACGACAAGAAATTTCTCCCGTAACGGAAACGTTGGCAAAAATTTTTAGCGCCAATCTCTTTCTAACTCGTTTGACAGGGCATGGACGTGCAAGTGATGCAATGCAGGAAGTCAGCCTAAATGCCTTATTAAAAGATGCTAAAGAAGCGCTTGATATCGGCACATATTTAGGGGAAAAGGTCATACTTATTGGCTGCTCAACCGGGGCAACACTCGCGACCTGGCTGGCCAGCCAATACCCGGAGCAAGTACATGCAATAATTTTACTGTCACCGAATTTTGGCTTAAAACAAAAAAAAACTGAATTACTGCTGTGGCCCTGGCCTCAGATTTTTGTCAGGTTACTGCAAGGAAAAAACTATGAGTTTGAATCCAGTAATGAGCAACAAGCCAGATATTGGACAACACGCTACCCAAGTGAAGCACTGATTCCCATGATGAAGTTAGTTAAACTGATACGGCAAAAATCTCTAAAAAAAATACGTCACCCTACCCTTGTTTTATATTGTCCGGATGATCAGGTCGTTAATGTTTCCATGATCAAAGAAAACCTGAGCAGATTCGGCTCTAGACAGATTACCATTGATACTATCGAGCCCGTGGAGAACAGAAACCGACATGTATTGTGCGGAGACATACTTTCACCTGCTAGCAATAATGAGGTGATAACGAAAATCGAAGAATTTTTGAAAAACGAAACTTTGGTTCCTTAGGAACGTGCCCATTCCTTAAATTAACCGAGTGCAGTTAAGCCATTTATTTTATATTTATCTGGTTTAGCGTGAGTGACTATAGACACATCACTATCGTTTAAAAACAAATCCTGTCGATCTAGAATAAGTTCTTTTTTTCTAATATCATAAAGAGTGCGTACTGTGGGAGCCAGCAATGTAACAGGATGCTGGTCTATTACCACCGCTAACTGGCCATTGTTCAATATCACCAATGTTCCGACAGGGTATATCCCCACCATTTGAATAAACTGTTGTAACAATGATTTATCAAAATGTGTCGCAGTCATACTCATCATTTTTTTCAATGTGTCGGTTGGTTCTTCGGCACAACGATGAAATTGCTCTGACGTAAATGCATCAAACACATCCACAATACTGGTCATTTTACCCGCTAAAGAGATTTCATCAGCCGTTTTTCCTTCAGGATAGCCACTGCCATCGACTTTTTCGTGATGCTCTACTATCGCTTGTAAGGTAAGCTCAGGTAAACTATGAATTCGCTCGGCCAGAGCAGCGCTCAATTTGACATGATTTTTTATCAACGCATAATCGTTGTTATTGAATTTTTTTTCTTTATATAAAAGATCTTTCGGTACACGGAATTTACCAACATCGGCCAACATACCTCCAAGCGCTAACGCCTTGACATCCTCCAGATCCATCTCCTGAGCGATTGCAAATGCAGTATTGAGAATACAGGAACTAAAACAATGCAGGATGAGATAATCAGTGACTTGTTTATTTTTAGTCAAACAAAGTAAAGCGTGGGGATTGCGGCTCAACGAACAAATAATATCGTCAATGAATTGGTGCAAATCAAACACATCTATTCGTTGCCCTTTCGCGATTTCAACAAGGACATTGCGCATAATGAGTATGCCTTTTTTGTGAAGCTTTCGCGCATTCTCAATCTCACTATCAATATGTACTGAAAAAGCTGACATTTTCCTTCCTGGTTATTGATTAACTATCATTCTTTTAGCATTTTTTTTAGAAAGCAGGCTTTGCCTACTTAGAAAGCTATTTCGTGCACGTTCCTTAACTGTATCGGTTAGTCTATTTTCATATTGAGGTTTTTTTATAAGAAATAAGAACGAGTTCAAAATCCCAAAAAACAGATCGATTTTCAGCCGATTGAGAGGCCCAATGTAGCATTTCTCACGCTGTGAGATTCATACCTAAATCCTGCAAGTGCTCGCACATAATCAGGACTCATTACCAGGGAAAGCGCTCCATTAGGTAACACAGGCAATCTTGTCGAATCACTCGTTCATTTGAGGTGATCATAGATGGCATAAAGGACATTCTGGTTTTAATTTCATTGTTACTAAAATCGAAATATTTATCAGCCACTGAAGCACCCGTCTCATCAATGACCTGCAAACTGACTTTTTTATCTGGGTGAGTTAAAGCGAACCTCACATCTCGATCAATTTCTCTAAAGTTGTATATTTCTAATTCTGGATTAAAATAAATATCCTGAGTACTGTCACTGAAACTAAAACTCAATTCCTTAGGTACTTTAACGGTAGCCACTGTGTGATATAAATCCATTGCTGATCGAGCTAACGCAGTTTTTGGTATCTCGGCCAATTGCATACATGCGTCTAAAAATTTGAATGCACGTTCAACCCCCGACTGATCATTCACTTGACCACATTCCAATGTGACCGCTGGACAAAGTTCAGCAAATGCCATTGACTGAACACCCTCAGGTCGAATGAAATAAACCACCGTAGGACTAAACAAACTTGCCAGCTGATAAAACTGGTTATCTAGCCGATTAATACAGCCATAATGTGGATTCAGTCCGGTATTATTGTGTAAATCAATACTGGCAAACGTCGTTTTATCACGCATAATATCGCAGACTTGCTGCATCAGTTTTGCTTCGGGCAAGGCAGGTTGTGGATTCTTGCTGGGCCACATACGGTTGTAATCCGGCTGATGATTCAAGCGCCTTAAGCCCTGACGCGCGGCTGCAACATTGCCAATAAATAAACTAACACTGCGTGGTAAACCTTCATTAGCATAAGATTTCAATAACAATTGCACCGCATCCAGACCCACGGTCTCATTACCATGCTGCAATATAGAAATAAATAATGCCTGCTCTTTTTTCCCTGGCAAATGTATCAATGACGGGCCAGGAATAAACTGATGCAGATTTTTCGCACTACAATCAAGCAAACCCGGCGGAAGATAATTGTACTGATTTAATTCAATGGTCATATAATCCACTCATGAACAGGTTTTTCACTACGTTGATTTTCCCAATACTGCGCGGCAAGTTCTTGCTGGTCTTTGCCATGTTTTTCGATAAAACGGCGCTGCCAGCTTGAGCCATTTTGCTGATTGCTTGCTCGAGCCCGTATAATTCCCAGGTAATAATCGATATCTTTTTTATCAATGCTCAGCTTTTCCAGACCTAATTTGGCTTTATCGCAAAGTTCATCAAGTATTAAATGATTTAACTTAACAGACTTGGAACCCAACCAGGTAACTTTAGCACTCAAACCATGCTGCGCTGCTAAATAAAAGTTCGTCTTCGCGTGTGCAAATTCCAATATATCTTCCGGCACGTCAACGCAGTTTGCATAGTATTCCTGTAAGCCATAAAAAAATGCCGTGTTAGCCATTTCATCGGCAATCGTAGGGCCAGCGGAGACCACACGGTGCTCGACCCGCAAATGTGGCACGTTATGTTGATTAAAACCAATGAGCGGACGATTCCAACGCCAGATTGTGCCATTGTGCAGACGTAAATGAGAGAGTTTTTCCACGGGATCAAGCAATAACTCAGGTAATAAAATCGGATAATGCACTATATTTTCGATGAAACATTCGAACATTGACTTTCTTGCATAACCACTTCCAAATGAAACCCGCCGTATCGGCCCAGCGATGGCATGGCCGTAACCACCGACCTCGACGGCCTGCTCAAAGAGAGGAATACGCGTTTCATCCCACAAATTTTTACCAAATAAACTCGGCGAATTCGCCCCGATTGCCACCATCGGCGCTGACAAAAAAATTGCCGCATTATAGTATCGAACAGCCTGGCTTAAGGGTATTTGACGATGAATTTGAAACGAAGTGGCGGCCGACTCCAGCATGACATCAGCATGAGTTCTGCATAAATGCTCTTTACCGACGATGTCCAATTGCAAAGGTTTTCCTTGACGCGATTTTAGTATTTGCTCATTAAGTGCGGCATAACGGTTCATCGATGACATATTGCCAACCACCAGATCATCATCACACACGGTTGGTAGAATACCAATCATCTGCAAACGCAACGCTTTCGGTTCTAATACCTTCTCACATTTCGCCCAAAGCTGCGCAAGTTCTGTATGAATTTTTCGTAAGCCATCGGCCTGTAAAATCTGTGGCGTGACATTTAGCTCAATATTGAATTTTGCCAATTCCGGACTCAGAAATTCAGACTGAAGTGTTTCGATAAGGTACTGATTTTCAGGGCTGGGACGATATTCTTGGTCAATAATCCACGCTTCCTGCTCTATGCCACCCATTGCCGTATCATCTGTAAAGCGGCCGTTGGCAAACCAAGTTTTTAATAACTCAGTTTCTGCGTGGAGTTTTTTGAAATATTCCTGAGTGTCTTCGTCGGAAAACACACAATTATGAATTTCGTCGCCCATAAGAGTTTTTCTTCGCGATTACGGAAATTGTTTGATTAGCCATTAACCCGGATAATTCATGAATTATTCGGATTAAATCAGGTTACATAGACAAAGTCTATTTTACAGCCTGTAAAGACTCCAATTTTTCTTTCGCTTGTTTCACATTTTGATCAGAGGCTTTTTGATACCACAACAAGGCATCTTGCAGATTTTTATCACCACCCTGCCCTTCAGCGAGAAAATTCGCATAATTGTGCTGCGCAAAACGATAACCATTCTCCGCTGCTTGCTGATACCAATGACGTGCTTTAACCAGGTCTTTCGATACGTGCTGACCTTTTTCAAATAAAACACCGAGGTTATTCTGCGCAACCGCATTAGCCTTATTTGCCGCTTTTACATATAAGTCATAAGCCGCAGCAATATTTTTTTCAACACCTAATCCAGCATGATACAACCAGGCAAGACTCGCTTGTGATTCGGTATGGCCGCTTGCTGCCAATGGCTGCCACAGACTGAACGCTTTGTCATACTCGCCAAAGAAGTAGGCAATTTGCCCTTTTTTATATTTCACTTCAAAGCGTTGATCTTGCTCGTCGCCAGCTTCATAACCAAAACCTCGAGAGACTATGGGTTTTTCCCAGTTGATTGCCGCTTTTTTGCGGATTTCATCTTCTAGATCTGGCAACTGAAATTCGTTTGCAGCAAGAAATCCGGCGGTAAACAACAGACTAATACTGACTAAAAAAACTGCCTGACAGGTGATAAATGCCTTTGGGGCAAAAGCCTTAAGCATTATCCGTTGAAGTTCAAGCATGTCTGTGAATACCCTATAATCTACAATATAGAGTAACGTACCTTTTGTGCTGTGTTACGTCAAGAATTGACTGGAGTTCTCA
>CALZHW010000206.1 GCA_945787125.1 uncultured Ectothiorhodospiraceae bacterium | reverse complement strand
AAGTAACCGTCAATATGGGCGTGCCGATGTTCGAGCCAAAGGACATCCCGCTGGCGTATGATAAAGCGGCAGCGCTTTATAAAACCCAGTTGAATGAAAACCTCATTGAATTTGGTGCGGTTTCAATGGGAAATCCGCATGCGGTATTACTGGTGGATAATATATCAATTGCGCCGCTGGAAACCGTGGGCAAAGCGATGGAATCACATCGTTTGTTTCCGCAACGCGCAAATATTGGATTTCTGCAAATTATCAATCAACAACATGCACGTTTGCGCGTTTATGAGCGCGGTGCGGGCGAAACGTTGGCTTGCGGCAGTGGAGCATGTGCAGCGGCCGTTATTGGCCAGCGTTGGGGTAAGCTGGGCAATGATGTGGTCATTAGTTTACCGGGCGGTGATTTGCATATTCGATGGCAAGGTGAGGGTAAGCCGGTGTTGATGACGGGTCCAGCTGAATTCGTATTTGATGGTGAGCTCGAGCTTTCTGATATATAACGCGGAGGTTCAATGGTTTTTCGGGTTTTTCTGGATTATAATCTCAAGTAATTCCAGAAATTCCAGTTTAGTAGACTCTTAAGGCGAAATAATGACCACACAAACGAAAGAAGATAGTACAACACTTGCTGTTGATTGTTCAGCAAAAGACATCGAAACCTATTTGCAGCGGCACCCAGAGTTTTTCGCCGAAAACCCTCAATTGCTGACTGAACTAGAAGTGCCGCATCCTTCGGGTAAGGCAGTATCATTGATTGAACGACAAGTCGCATTGTTACGCCAGGACAATAAACAACTCAAAGATCGTATAAAAGAATTGGTGAGCATTGCCAAAGAAAATGAAAACCTTGTCGCCAAGTTACATAAGTTGAGCGTTACCCTGATTGAATCGCAAAGTGCACAACAATTTATTGATACGTTGCAAGCGAGATTGAAAGCTGATTTCAGCGCATTTGATGTGAGTGTTAAGTTATATGAGAACCAGTTTACCCATGCGGTTGAAACCAACACTTTCATTAAAAGAGATGATGATAATTTAAGGAACTTTGAAAAATATCTGAATAGTTCTAATCCGGTGTGCGGGCGTTTCACCCCTGAGCAACTGAATTATTTATTTGCTGATAATTCGACTGAAATCAAATCCGTGGCGTTTGTGCCATTGGTTGCTGGTGAAGATTTAGGCTTTTTTGCGATAGCGAGTGATAATCCAGAACGGTTCAAAGCCGGCATGGGTACTGCTTTTCTATCATCTTTGAGTGACTTGGCCGCTGCCGTTTTAACGCGCTTCAAAGCGGGCTAGAAGAACTAATGACAATTGAGGTAAGTCAGGTACAGCAATTCTTGACTTACCTCAGCCATGAAAAACGTTACTCAAAACATACTCGTCTGGCTTACGAAAAAGATCTGACGGATTTTATGAAGTTTGCCAACAGTAATTCGTTAGCTCAATGGTCAACCATTCAATCACAAAATGTCAGAGGATTTGTTGCAACCCTGAATCGCGCTGGTCAAAGCCCAAAAACTATTCAACGGAAATTGTCCTCCTTGCGCAGCTTTTACGCTTATTTGATGCGTGAAAGTCTGGTCGAAATTAATCCAGTAGAAGGCATAAGGGCGCCTAAAGCGGGAAAAAAACTGCCTAACGTTCTTGATGTCGATCAAGTGCACGGTCTTTTGACGGTGGCCCCTGAAGACATTCTGTCCATCCGTGATTTGGCCATGCTCGAGTTGTTTTACGGCTGCGGTTTGCGCTTATCAGAATTAACGGGATTGGATGTCAAGGATATCGATTTTAATCAAACCATGGTGAGAACTATTGGTAAAGGCGGTAAAACCCGGCAAATTCCATTGGGCAAATTTGCGGTAAAAGCGATCAATAACTGGTTGAAAGTGCGTGATCAATGGGTGGTATATGGACAAACTGCTTTATTTTTAAGCCAGCGCGGCAATCGAATTGCGAATCGTACCGTTCAAGCCCGCTTGAAACACTGGGGGGATAAAACCGGTTTAGGCACAAGCCTGCATCCTCATCAATTGCGTCACTCTTTTGCTAGTCATTTACTGGAATCCAGTGGTGATATTCGTGCCGTACAAGAGTTGCTGGGTCACGCCAATTTAAGCACTACTCAAATTTATACCCACCTGGATTTTCAGCATCTCGCACAAGTTTACGATAAAGCTCACCCTAGAGCGAAGAAAAAAACAGCGGGTTAAATTTAACCTAGATTAATCAGTTGAACCACGATTTCTAGCACAAGCTCTTGATGCACCTAGCAAATTCAAAAATATGCAGATCACCAATGAGGTGACCATGCAATTCTTGAATTCACTATGCACTTCAATATCTTGCACTAAAAATTCGCGCCAACTGATTATTCTAGGTTTATACTAATTTTCAAAAATTAACATTTCGTAATTAGACAAAGTATAAAATTATGAGATAATGCATTCATCTCATAATTTAAACTATTAGTTGTCGAGGGCTATTTATGACGGATAGAAAAGATAAATTTTTACTACTCTTAGTGTTTTTGCTTTCATGTTTGTTTATCTTGAACATAACATTAGGCATCGCACAAGACCACTCAACTATTGAAACGCTGCATATTCAAGGTTCAGCCAAGGTTCTTTAGGCCACAGGATTCGATGCGGGACAATTATTTATCAAAATTGTAAACAAATGATAACCAAGGGATGGGTAACCCATCTTCTACAAGCTCACCAATTAAAATTGCGCCTAAATCAACGGCCATATTGTCCGAAAAAAATCGCAGTGCGACCGTAAATGGGTATTGTTTTAACCCTAGGTCAAAGCCCATTGGTAGCCAATTTTCAGTAATAAAAGCGGTGTAATTATTTATGCGAATATTTCCACCTAACATAATAATTGGCAGCTCTGAAAAATCAACAGACTCGGATTCTTCTTTCAAATAGCCAAAGCCAATGGCGGCGGTGAAGCTTTTATCGACCTTACCCCGAGTGTGGGACGCAAAAGCAATACCTGCCGAGTTATTGCCGTTAACCAGCAAGTTTAAAAAGCCCACTGATGTTGCACTATTTTTTGATTGATGCACTGCGTAACGTGGCGCAAAATATTTAACTTGCTTACCAAAACCCACCCCGGGAAACAACGACATGCCCGCCATTAAACTAAACCGATCAGTAAAGCCATAAGATATACTCGGAAAAAATACATAATAATCCGCAAAATAACCTTCACCTTTTTTCAAAGGACGTCCAGTGGGACCGAACAATAAGCGGGTATAGTTGGGATCATAGTGGACAAATTCGTCGCCAATAAAGCGCCCATGTAGCGGCGTTATGGAAACAATCGAGCCTTGGTCAATGTTGATCTCCAGGCCTTCGCGGGTTCTAACGAGCATCTTGTCGGTTTGTTGCTCTAATATCACGCCTTTAATAATTGTGCCGCCTTTCAGCAGAATGCTGACTTGTTCCACTGGCACTTCAACAGTGGCATCAGTTGCATGTGCGCTGCATGAATTAACGACAACAAAACAAAAAAATACAAGATAAAAAAGTAGCTTAGACATTTGGCTGGAAAAAGAGAACCTCGTTAAAAAGTTTAAGTTAATTTACTGCATATTAACCGCCGTCGACAAGTTAGATATTCTAATGTAACCGGTTTTCAATTCATGGTTTCTATTAGCATACTGCGAATTTTGTCAGCGGTAGGATCGCTCGGCCAGCCAGTGATTAAGTCGGTCCAAATAGCGCGAGCTGCGGCGGTTTCATTTTTAGCATTGAGCAGCAAGTATCCCAGATTCAGGTAAGCATTACCAAACCCTGGAGATTCTTTAATCACTTGTCGATATTCCTGTTCAGCATGCGCAACATTATCAATTTGCCAATACATGGTTGCCATGTCGGTGCGCACGGTGTGGGCAGCAGGATTGATATCTAAGGCAATACGATAGTATACGATGGCAAAAGCAGGTTCTTCGTTATCATAACAAATATTACCTAGACTCGAAGCAGTTTCGAAATCCCTGGGGTTTTCATTCAGACGTTTTTTTAATGCTAAAAATATCGCTTCGTTTTCATTCTGTTTGTTATCGCTCACTGCCTGCCTACCCCGTATCAATGTGTTATTTGTAATTTTTAACTCAAGTTTCGAAGTTGCAAAAATACCACCTTCCACTGCTCGCTATGACGATCAGTAATATTTCTTGAACGCCTAAACTTGGCCTACAGATTATGGCTGGCAGTATAGCAAATATTAGCTTAAACAAATTATCTACTTTTCTGACAGGATTTTGCAGTCTCAGCGTTTTCCCACGAAAAATGTCGAATAGTGCAATAATTATACGGGTACCTGACGCAGGTTCAGGAGCAATACTAAAATTAAGACTCATTAACGATTAAGTATTGAATAATATACTTAATCTGCGGTTGCATTTCACGACTATTCATTAATACTGCAGGGTATAGTAGACGGAATAAGCTTTGCAGATTTGCAAAATGAAAGAAAACCTATTTATTGAAGAGAATTAATGCTAATAGAATACATTATAAATAGCCTTGTGGTACTGTTAATAGTATTAGATCCGCTAGGAGTAACTGCCATTTTTGCGACCCTAACCCATGGCACAAGCGTATCTGATCGACAGAAAATAGCCTTCAAAGGCACCGTTATTTCAGCCATTATTTTAATTTTATTCGGTTTTCTTGGGCATTACTTATTAAATGCATTAAATATTACACTCGATGCCTTTAGCATTGCCGGAGGTTTGTTTTTACTTTTGTTATCAATTGATATGGTTTTTGCTCGGCAATCCGGGTTGCGCGGCACCACTCAAGAGGAAGCTGAAGAAGCGGAAAGTAAGGCCGATATTTCGGTTTTCCCATTGGCGATACCATTGATCGCTGGCCCAGGCGGCATCACAACGATGCTGCTACT
This sequence comes from uncultured Ectothiorhodospiraceae bacterium, assembly GCA_945787125.1. GTDB lineage: Bacteria > Pseudomonadota > Gammaproteobacteria > S012-40 > S012-40 > CALZHW01. The sequence goes on along the minus strand of CALZHW010000206.1, from coordinate 849 downwards.
CATGGGTGAAGCAGAACAACGCCCGCTGTGGGTATTTGCACTGTTTTGTATTCTGCTAATTGTATTAATTGGCACCTATTTCACCCTGCTTATCGGCGGGCGGTTGATCACATACATGGGCGAGACCGGTGCAAATGCTATCAGTAGAGTGCTGGGAATCCTGCTTGCTGCCTTGGCGATACAATACATCATCGATGGTGTCCGTGGTGCGTTTGCATTGGGTGGATCGAACTAGGAGCTTGTTCGATAATGTCTTATTACTCACAATCGGAGTTCTAAGTTGCAATAGTGCCATCTTCCAGCACCCGTAGCGGCAAAACCTTACCGAGAGACGCCGTGAATACGTCCGTGTAGAAACTATGAAGAATTGCAATCTGCTACCCTTATCTATATCAAGCCAGAAAAGGAGGATATATCATGAAAGCAACTCTTCAAGACAAAGATACCGCAACTACTGCTGTTTTGTACATGGCTATGGAATTGAGTAATAAAAAATGGAAGTTGGGATTTGGCGATGGTGAGAAGAAGCGAGTAATAACCATGGATGCCCGGGACTGGCCGGCTCTGCAGACCGAAATCAAGAAAGCGAAAAGCAAATTCAACCGGGTTGATGATTGCCGGGTGATCAGCTGTTATGAAGCGGGCCGCGATGGTTTCTGGATACACCGTGCCCTCGAAAAGGAAGGCATAGAAAACCACGTGCTGGATTCCGCCAGCATCGAAACCAGTCGCCGTATGAGGAAAGTAAAGACAGATCGTGTGGACGTGGTGGCGTTGCTGCACTTGTTGATGCGCTACGAAAATGGTGAAAAAAGTGCATTGCATACCATTCGTATCCCCACGGTGGCG
>CALZHW010000205.1 GCA_945787125.1 uncultured Ectothiorhodospiraceae bacterium | reverse complement strand
CGCAGAAGCGATTGCGGTATTGTTTGAAGTTACCCGTGAAATCAACTCAATGAAAGCCGCCGGCAGTATTGAAAAAGCCGCCCAACTCGGAGAAATATTGCGCGAGCTGGGGGAAATGCTCGGTTTATTGCAAGACAACCCCGAAAGCTTTCTAAAAGGTAACTCCACAACAAGCAAAGGACTCAGTAATGATTCTATTGAGGACTTAATCAATCAGAGAGATACCGCAAAAGCAGAAAAAAACTGGGTAAAAGCGGATGAAATCAGACAGCAACTCAGTGCCGAAGGCATTATACTCGAAGACGGATCCCAAGGAACAAGCTGGCGGCGTGGCTAAGAATGTTCAATTTAAGACTTTATAAAGCTTCCACGCCGGACATAACCAAGTATACGAAATGTTGTTCTAGCTGTTACTACGCGCTGCTTGAATCGGTGGGCATGGTACGTTGCCATAAGAACAAAAGACGCAACAGTCGCCATTTTTAGGCTTAAGGAACGTGCATGAAATAAATTACCCATCTTGCATCTCATCTTCAGCCCGTCTTGGCACGTTATTCAATCACAAAAGCTCGAAATAGAAAGACTATTCCTTCACTTTTGTGATTTCAGAACGTGCCAATACAGACTAAATATGAGCGCCAGATGTCCAATTTGTTTCATGCACGTTCCTAAGTAATGCCCCGCAATTTTTACACTCATAGAAAAACTGACAGTTGTCCGTAGGCATGGTTTCTGTTTCTTGATGCTGGCACTAGGAGCCTGTCCGAGAATGGGGGCCGTAGCGAGGGAAAGTTATTTTAGAGCAGTTTTTTCGTTTATTTGAGGCGAATAGTAATTCTATTCAACGAAAATGAACGGAAAAAATGGTCAAAATAAATTTTCCACAGTAGGTTCTCCATTCTCGGACAGGCTCCTAGGGGCAGGTGACTGTTGATTGTAGCTTAATCATATCGGCTTCCTTCATTTTATCTCGCTGCAGAATATTATAGTGTGTCAGCAGGAGTTTTTATGCAATTCGTAAAATATCATTTTAAAACACAAAATATTTTGCACACACTTTTTATAGTTATGGCAATGATTTTGCTGTTAATGTCTATCGGTTATTTAATTGTTGGAATTTCCGGCGCTTTATTCGCATTGTTTTTTCTTATGCTGATGTTTGTTTTAACGCCACGCCTATCACCAAACTTGATATTGCGTTTGTATGGTGCGCAAAAAATTGAACCTATACTGAGTGAAGGGCTTTTCGCCTTGGCGGATAATTTGCGAGGCAAAGCTGGGCTTAAAAATTTACCGGAGTTATATTATTTACCCTCTATGGTGTTGAATTCTTTTACCGTAGGAGATAAAGAGGATTATAAAATTGTACTCAGTGATGGTTTGCTGCGAAGTCTCAGTACACGTGAGATTTATGCTGTTTTAGCGCATGAAATTAGTCATGTAAAAAATAATGACTTACAGGTTATGGCGTTTGCTGATGTGATGAGTCGAGTAACCGCTTTGCTGTCGTTAACCGGTGTTATTACTATGCTTTTTGCATTGCCTCTGGCATTTATTGGTGAGATTTCATTACCTGTACCGGGGTTGCTGGTTTTGATTTTTGCGCCCAATATTACCGCTCTTTTACAATTGGCGTTATCCCGAACCCGTGAATTTACCGCGGATCAGCGGGCCGCTGAATTAACAGAGGATCCAATGGGTTTAGCGTCAGCATTAGCCAAAATTGATGCGGTGGAAAAACATTGGGCGCAACGGCTCTTAATGCCACATTACAAACTGACTGAGCCGTCTTTGTTACGAACTCATCCATTGAATGAAGAGCGGATCGCCAGATTACAAAAGCTAGTGCAACTTAATGATGCACATAATGATGCGATGCATAAGCTTGTCCCGGAAAAAGCTCCAGGCAAGAAACCTCGTCATCACCTGCGCGGTTACTGGTATTGAACAGTGTTACCACACCAAATTATTCCATCGCATCATCAGGCGATGCTTTCTTAGGGTAGGGCAGCACGACCAGCATGTTGCCATCCATGTCAACAATGCGTACTTTGACGCCTTTTTTAATATCAGGACCTTTTAGGCTCCATATTCGTCCATCTAATTCTATTTCGCCAAACCCATTTTGGATGGCTGAGGTAAGCACTAGATCTTGCCCGATAAAGTGGCTCATTATCTCTTCCATGTTGTTATGACTGTCGAGTTTTTTTCGGTACCAGTAAGTTGTCGGGTAGGATAACACCAGGGCTATTCCCCCAAAGCCAGCGAGTTGTGCTTGCCAGCTAAGATCAGGCAGGTATAAAAACAGACCGCCCATAATTCCAGCGGATACAGCGAGGGCTACAAAAACGCCAGAAGGCACCAGTGCTTCGACAACAACTAAGATCAGTGCTAATGCCCACCAATGCCAAAACTCAAGATAAGTCATAGATTAAATGCTCTAATAATTCAGGTACCCGAACGCTATCAATATTTACCTTAGCTTTCAATAGGAATCTTCAAACTTCGCAGATTTTCCCGGCTTATCCAGCTTAGAGATAGCGGCGCAATAACGCAATAAGCTTACCCTGGATACTGATTCGTTGCGGATTAAATATCATGGCTTTCATTGACGCGTTTTCCGGGTGCAGTATGACAAGGTCATCGGTTTTTTCCCAACGCTTGAGCGTGGCCTCGGTGTTATCAATCAAGGCAACCACGATGTCGCCATTTTTGACTTCCGAGGTTTTTTCGATAATGACCTGATCGCTGTCTTGTATGCCGGCGTCAATCATTGATTCGCCCTTAACAATTAAAACAAAACATTCATTGCGCCCACACAGGTGCTCAGGAACGCCGAGGGTGTCCGGGTTTGCAATAGCTTCAAATGGTATACCAGCAGCGATTTTTCCTAATAAAGGCAGGTGTACGAGCTTATTGTCGGTAGGTTCCGTGGTACTTATTAAGTGTATACCGCGTTTTTTACCGTTAAACGGCTCTACCAATCCAGCATCGATCAACGCGTGAATGTGTTTGTGCATTGAACCACGGGACTTCATTCCCATCGCCTGGCAGACATCATCAATGCTCGGTGTATGGCCGAGCTCATGAAAATGTTGTTGTAAAAAGTGGTAAATTTCGCTTTGTCGTTTAGTCAGTTGTTGCATGGCCTTTCCTTTGTTCTCTATTTGTTCTATATTACTCAAGAGAACATAGGGAGAACAGTTGAAGTATGCAGCAATTACCTGAAAATAGCCAGCATGAAGTTGATCGCGTCGGTTTGTTACTGGGCAGGATGCGGAAAAAATATCACCAACAAATTACGGGCGAGTTTGTGGTGCCGGAGAAAAAAGCCGAGTATGCCGAGTTTCCCGCAAGCCTGGATAGTCGCATTGTTGATGCGTTGTATAACCGCGGAATCAAACAACTGTATTCGCACCAACGGCAAGCCTGGGATGTTATTTCGGAGGGTGGTCATGCTGTGCTGGTGACGCCGACGGCCTCCGGTAAAACTCTCTGTTATAACTTGCCGGTGATTCAAAGCGTATTAAAAGAAAAACAAAAAGCGTTGTATTTATTTCCCACTAAAGCGTTATCACAAGACCAGCAAGCAGAAATCCTGGCGCTTAATCAACTGGGTAATCTCGGCGTGAGAGCGTCTACTTTTGATGGTGATACACCGGGCGATGCGCGTAAAGCGGTGCGTACTCATGGGGATATTGTCATCAGTAATCCTGACATGTTGCATCAGGGCATTCTGCCGCACCATACCAAATGGGCGCAATTTTTTGAAAATTTACAGTATGTGGTGATCGATGAATTACATATTTACCGCGGTGTATTTGGCTCCCATGTGGCGAATGTCATTCGGCGTTTAAAACGGGTTTGTGCATTTTATGGCGTACGGCCGCAGTTTATTTGTTGCAGCGCAACGATCGCTAACCCGGAAACCCTGGCGGGACAATTGACCGGTGAGCAAGTCACGCCTATCACCCGTAGCGGCGCACCGCATGGCAAAAAACATATATTGTTTTGGAACCCGCCTATGGTGAACCCTGAATTAGGTATTCGTGCTTCTGCGCGCTCACAATCGACAAAAATTGCTCGCATGGCCATCAAGCAAGGTTTGAAAAGTATTGTGTTTGCCCAGTCACGTTTAATGGTGGAGGTCATTACTAAATATTTGAAAGACGTGTTTGATAAAGATCCACGAAAAGCCGCACGGGTGGAATCTTATCGCGGTGGATATTTGCCAAATCAACGACGCAACACAGAAAAGAAAATGCGCAGTGGGGATATGTCGTGCGTGGTCGCCACTTCAGCGTTGGAATTAGGCGTGGATATCGGCAGTCTGGATATTTGTATTTTAAACGGTTATCCAGGCACCATTGCAGGCAGTTGGCAGCGTTTTGGTCGGGCAGGGCGGCGCAATCAAACGGCATTAGGTGTATTAGTCGCCAGTAGCACACCGTTGGATCAGTTTATTATTCAACAGCCGGAATATTTTATGGGTAACTCGCCCGAGCATGCGCGTATTGATCCTGAACAGTTATTAATATTGTTAGATCATATACGTTGTGCGGCTTTTGAATTACCATTTCAAGAGGGTGAATGTTTTGGTAGTGGTGATATGCCAGAATTTTTAGCCTATTTAGAAGACGAGGGATTGCTGCATAAAGAAGGCAAACAATGGCATTGGATTGCTGATGCGTATCCGGCAAATAGTGTCAATTTGCGCTCGGTTTCTGAAGGTAATTTTGTGGTTATCGATATCGGCAATGGTCGACAAGAGATTATTGCCGAAGTGGATTTTCATAGTGCGCCGGATACGCTGTATGAAGGCGCGATTTATTTGATTCAAGCAGAACCGTGGCAAGTAGAGAAACTTGATTGGGTCGGGCGAAAAGCCTTTGTCACCAAAACCCAAGCAGATTATTACACCGATGCCATTGACTATACCAAACTCAAAATTCTTGCGGAATTTCAGCAGCAACAGCATGCCGAAGCACAGGTCGCCCAAGGTGAAGTGCATTTGGTGCGGCGCATAGCGGGATATAAAAAAATTCGCTACTACAGTCATGAGAATATTGGCTATGGTAATATTAATTTGCCCGATCAGGAAATGCATACAACCGCAATTTGGTGGCAGCTGGATTCCAACGTATTGCATGCCTGTTTTGAAAATCGTTGGCAAGCATTGGATGCGTTTCTCGGTGCCGCCTATGCCATGCATCATGTGGCTGCCTTGTTAGCGATGACCGAAAGTTATGATATTGGCCGTGCGGTTGGAAATTCCGATGGCACCTGGTTCAGTGCGGTTAGCGACAAAGGACGGGGCAGTCATAAGGCATTTAATCAAGAGGATGCCGTAGAAAACGCTGAACAATTTAACCCCTCTGTCTTTCTTTACGACAATGTACCGGGTGGTCTGGGAATTTCATCCACCTTGTTTGATATCAGACATCAAGTCGTAACAAACGCGCTGCAAGCGGTACAAGCATGCAATTGCCCGGTAGGTTGTCCTGCTTGCATTGGGCCGATTTTAACCGGTGGTGAAAACCGTGATTATTCCCCCAAACAAGCCGTGCAGAAATTACTGACCTTACTGCCACAAAAAGAGACCAACCATGTTGACATTATCCCGTCGATTAACACAACTGCGTAAACAGGCCGGGCAGCCCGATCAAGCCAGACAAGAACAGGCCGTGCCCGTGATGTGGGGCAGTGAAAAAAACCTCGTCGATCGCGTGCGGTTGGCACGTGCCAATGCACTGGGTAAACCCAGGCAGGTATTAGATGATAATTCACTGGC
>CALZHW010000204.1 GCA_945787125.1 uncultured Ectothiorhodospiraceae bacterium | reverse complement strand
GGAATCTTAGCGGCAATGGTTATTACAGTAATCATCTTTATGTATAAAATGCTTTTTCCCAGCAACAAAAACGATAGTGATAACGATAAAGACTAAAACTAAGCGCTGCCACTACGAACGGCAACTACTGTAAGCGCCCATTAGTGCGTTAAATAGCGCGTTAAACTAAATCGACAATTGCATTTCGTCATTTTGCATATTATACAATTGTTCTTGCAGCGCTTGGATGTGTTCTTCCCAGTAGCGCGGGGTATTGAACCATGGGAAGGCGTAAGGGAAAGCAGGATCATGCCAACGCTTTGCTAACCAGGCGGCATAATGAATAATTCTTAGGGTTTTTAATGACTCGATTAAACCCAGCTCAAAAGAATCCAGATCTTTGAATTGCGAATAGCCTTCCATTATTGCATTAAGCTGGTGTTGTTTTTCTTCGAATTCGCCCGCTAATAACATCCAGATATCTTGTATTGCGGGGCCTCTAAGACAATCGTCCAAATCAACAATAAAAAATTGCTGACCGTTAGATAAAATATTGCCAAGATGAAAATCACCATGAATTGACTGATATCGCACATCGGCATGCAGATCAAATTTCTGTCTGACTAACGCTAGCAACTGCGACGTTATTTGCTCATAACTAGTGATGAGATAATCAGGCAAAAAATCATGCTGCAAAATAAATTTTTGTGAGTCAATCCCACGCGAATCAATGCTTAATTTTTCTCTGAATTCAAACGTAAAATACTGCCCAGTTAAATGAATGCGTGCGAGCAAACGGCCTAGTTGCTGTAAATCTGAGTCGATGCTGACATCAGGCGCACGGCCTGGTTTTCGTTCATAGGCCGCAAACGCATAATCATTAAACGTATGCAGTGTTTCATTGTTAAACAATAATGGCGCAACCACTGGCACATCATTCTCAACCAACTGCAAAGAAAATTCATGCTCTTCGAGAATAGCATCGGTTGACCAACGATTGGGCCGGTAAAATTTCACTATCACCGGCGGCTGATCTTCGATTCCCACTTGGTATACCCGGTTCTCGTAGCTATTGAGTGCCAATAGTCGACCATTGGTGACCAGCCCTAGCGAATCAACGGCATCTAAAACGGTATCGGGGGTGAGGTTTTCAAAAGGGACTTCCGATACTGTTGCTTTAACTATTTCAGTCACTAAACCTCCTGGGTAAAATCAACGTAATCACACATTGGCTGATCATTGATTATTATTTCTGTCACATTAGCCAACTTCGGCCCTTTCCATAACCACTGCTGCAACAACTGAAGTGCCTCTTTGTCACCGCAGGCGACTAATTCCACATCACCGTTGGGCAAATTTTTTATCCAGCCGGTCAAGTTTAGCGCTTTCGCTTTAGTAATCGCTGACTGTCGATAAAAAACACCTTGAACCCTGCCTTTTATCACGCAATGAATGCCAGCAACTGATTCCATGTTATCCACTCAATTTCCATTATCAAGTTAATTTCTTACTGGCAGCACTGGCTTTTTATTTTGTTCCTGCTTTTGCCCCCGCTTATGCTCCAAGATAACTCGCTCTAGATAAGCCATATCAATTTTGCCGATTTTTTTAACAACGACGTTGCCTTCGGGTGAAACAATAAACGTCGTGGGCAAACTATCAACAAATCCCAACTCAGTAACAGCCTCTGGCTCACTGAGAAGTATGGGGTAATTGACGTGGTAGTCTTTTAAAAACTGCGCAACTAAATCCACCTCAAGTTCTTCGAAATTTACCCCCAATACCGCAGCACCTTTGTTTTGATATTTTGCCTGAAACAAAACTAGCTCAGGGATTTCTTCAATACACGGCGGACACCAGGTTGCCCAGTAATTAACCACAACCCATTGGCCACGGTAATCAGATAACTTATGCTCATTACCGTTTAAATCTGCTAAATTTAAGTCAGCTGAAAAACCAATACTGCCGTATGTTATCATGACGAACACTAATGCACCTGCAAGCCATTTGTAGTATTTCATATATTTCCTGCGATTCGCGGATTCCGCTCAAATGGTGCGCGCATTATGCATAACAATTATCAATTCAGCATTCTAACGCAACCAACAATGCAACCAAAATAAATGCATATAAACTCTTTGGTGTAGAGACTAACAATATTAGCGAGTTTGCTAATAAATGAGAAGTAATTATGACGTTAATCAAACAAGATGATTTAATTACCAGCATCGCTGATGCTTTCCAATTTATCTCTTATTATCACCCAAACGATTACATACAAGCACTCGGGCGCGCGTATGAAATCGAAAAATCACCGGCGGCAAAAGATGCATTGGGTCAAATTCTGGTTAATTCCCGCATGTGCGCCGAGGGAAAGCGCCCAATCTGCCAGGATACGGGCATTGCCGTAGTATTCCTGGAGATCGGTATGGATGTACGCTGGCAAGCGCAAATGAGTGTAGAAGACATGATAAATGAAGGTGTTCGACGCGCTTACACCGCGGCAGACAATCCGCTACGCGCTTCAATTGTCGCCGATCCTGCTGGCAAACGACAAAATACCAAAGACAATACACCTGCGGTGATCCATATGAAAATTGTGCCGGGCAATAAACTTTCGATCACATTAGCGGCCAAAGGTGGTGGCTCTGAAAACAAATCGAAACTTGTCATGTTAAACCCTTCAGATGATATTGCGGCCTGGGTAGAAAAAACGTTACCCACCATGGGTGCTGGTTGGTGCCCGCCCGGCATGTTAGGCATAGGCATTGGTGGCACGGCTGAAAAAGCCACCCTGCTGGCAAAAGAATCGTTAATGCAATCCATCGATATGCCGGAACTTTTGGTGCGAGGTGCAAAAAACAGTATCGAAGAATTACGTATTGATATTTATCGGCGTGTTAACAAGTTAGGCATAGGTGCCCAAGGACTTGGCGGTTTAACCACGGTGGTTGATGTTAAAATCCTCGATTATCCAACCCACGCTGCCTCAAAACCGGTCGCCATGATTCCTAACTGTGCGGCAACTCGCCATATTCACTTTACCCTGGACGGCACGGGGCCTGCGTTATTTACCCCGCCCAAACTGGAAGACTGGCCTGCCGTCACCTGGCAGCCAGGAGCAGAAACTAAACGCGTAAATCTTAATACGATTACGCAAGAAGATATCCAGCACTGGCAGCCGGGCGAAACGCTGTTACTCAGCGGCAAGCTATTAACGGGTCGTGATGCCGCGCACAAACGCTTAATTGAAATGCTCGCAAACAATGAACAGCTGCCAGTAGATTTCAATAATCGATTCATTTATTACGTTGGCCCCGTCGACGCAGTACATGATGAAGTGATTGGGCCTGCCGGACCCACCACTGCAAGCCGTATGGATAAATTTACTGAAACCATGCTCGCAAAAACTGGCCTGATAGGCATGATCGGTAAAGCCGAACGTGGTGCCGATGCCATTCAGTCCATAAAAAATCACAAGGCTGTATATTTGATTGCAACCGGCGGGGCTGCGTATCTGGTTTCGAAAGCCATCAAAGCGGCAAAAGTTATCGCATTTGCAGAGCTCGGTATGGAAGCCATTCACGAATTTGATGTTGTTGATATGCCAGTCACCGTTGCCGTTGATTCACAAGGCCAATCAATTCACAGCATTGGTCCAGCGGCGTGGAAAATCAACATTGAGCAACTCGCCCAAAAAACCTAACGATAAAGTTCATCTACTGTGTTAAAAAAAATTCTGCTGACCGTTTTTCTGTTTGCACTGAGTTTCTTGTGTCGAGCTTATAGCGCTAACAGTCTGCAGGACAAGCTCGCCAGTCATCCACATGTTGATAGTATTAAAATTATCGGCCTCTCACGCACGGAAGAAAATGTCGTACGACGTGAACTATTGTTTAAAGAAGGTGACGGGCTGACGACTGGCGTATTACTGCGTAGCATTCAAGCGCTTAAAAATCTACAAATCTTCAGTTTTGTCAGACCTTATCTTGAACTAGAACCTGGCAATAAAGTTAAGTTAACCCTTGAGCTCAGTGAAAAATGGACGACCATTCCCTTTGCCAGTTTCTCGCAAGGAGGCGGCACCAACTATTATTACTTTGGCGTTTATGACATCAATCTTTTTGGTAAATATATTGAAGCCGGTCTTCAATATGACAACTGGAATGGTGAAGATGGTGGCATAGTCTGGTTTAGAGACCCGCGTTTTCTCGACCGACGTATTTTACTGGGCGCTGATATCTGGGCAACTCAAAAACCCATTTCACTTTACAATCGCAAGAGTGATGATCAAGGTGAGTTTGTATTACAACAAAAACAACTAAACCTATCTATCAAAAAAGAGATTAAAAGTAATTTACAACTAGGATTAATGTTTGAACTTTCCAAAGACCGGCTGCATAACATACAAACGACCAGTGCGATTGACGCCACGACTAACAAGCTGTTAAATAATCATCAAAAATCCACAACCTTGCTTAACACTTTTATTGTTGAGCTGGGCAAGCTGAATTACGATATTGACGTCGTTAGCGGAAAAAAAATAACATTTCAACTAAGTCACAGTAACGCAGCTTTGTTATCAAGTGACTCATTCAACAAAGTAAAATGGGTTGGTCAAACCTACTGGCAACTGCCACGGCGCAGTTACTTCGCCACCAACCTGACGCTCGCGGCGACTGACACACCACTTTTACAGGAGTATTATTACGTCGGTGGCTTCGAACATATCCGTGGTTATTTAGACGGCCAATTCAGAAATCGCAATTATTGGCAACTTAACACGGAATATCGTATTCCAAGTTATCGATCCCAATGGATCATTCTGCAACATGTTTTATTTATAGATGTCATCAACTCTACCCATCGCGTCCAGGATTTGACTAACTTCGACAACAACGTTTATAGTGCAGGAACCGGCATCAGGCTGATATCCCCAAAAATTTATAGCTTTAATGGCCGCTTCGACTTTGCTTTCCTCACTTCAGAAAAAACAGAAATCAGTTTGTCATTTGGTACTCAGCATTTTTTCTAGAAACATTAATGGTGCTCACCTTCACTCGCGTGGGTTAAGTATAAAGCCAAACCAACCAAGGCTATTCCACCGGCTAAAAACAATAACTCCAGTGAGTTATCATAATGCATACTAATCGCGTGCTCAAAAAACTTGACGATCAATATCATTAAAATCACTTTGGCCAAACGATTTTTTAAATCATCCAGACTATGGATCACCAAGACATTGCCGGCCACTTTAGCATCTTCCGCAATATCAATTTTATTAATAAATAACTCGTACAGACCCAGTGCAAAAATTAATAATACCGTTGCCAGCAAATAACCGTCGATAATTTCTACCACATGCGTCACTGTGACACTACGCAGTAAATTCCTTGCCTCCGTTGTTAGGGTAGGCAATGCATATTCACCAAGATGAGAAATCATGATCACTGCATCCACCGTCGCCATATAAAACATCGCTAAACTGGTGCACAAACTGGCGATAACCGCAGCAATTACGATAAATCGGCTATTCCAAAGAATTTTCTCGAATAAAGACCCCATGCGACTCATCCCTTATTATTTTCTGAAAATTGATTGTAAACATTTTTACTCACTGTATTCAATGTTCTTGAAGTCTCGCTGTAGAATTAAATTGCACCGCACCTAATCAGGAGGGTACACTTAAAAACCGTTGAACAAATAGACTATAAACATAATGCCTAAAGTACTCATCATTTATTACAGCCATCACGGCTCTACAGAAAAGCTAGCGAACCATATCGCTCGTGGCGTGGAAGAAGTCGATCAAGTCAGCGCCATTA
>CALZHW010000203.1 GCA_945787125.1 uncultured Ectothiorhodospiraceae bacterium | reverse complement strand
CGCAAACATCATACTGAGCGTTGCATTAGTATTTCCAATAAATCCTAAAACAAATGGAGAGATCATTAACCAGGATGCAATACATAGTTCTAGAAAGTCCTGCCAACCTTCAATTTTTTTCATCTGAATTTTCATAATACACCTCCTTATAAAATAAATGGTGCACTTTAACTATAGTTGAAATATCCGAGTGCGTTGCTAGGAAATTGATTTTAATTCATTCTAAATTCTTATATATAAATAGTAAAAAGTTATTAGTCTTAAGCAAAACTTTTTGAATTATTTAGTGTCCAACCTCCAATATATTAGAAGTAAGATTTTTAACCTTACAATGATAATGGCGCGGTGGTATTGATTGGAAAACAGACTGGCCATCGACCAGGTGATACACGCCATCTATAAATATAAATTTGCAGTGCAAATGGATATCCAGATTCGCGGCGGAGCCAGCGCGGTGGGTCGCTATTATGACTCCCTGCACCCGCAGCATTCGAGCTATCCATGCCCGTCATTAACGTGACAGCACCCGTGTAACTTTCTTTAGCTTTTCTTCTTTAGCTTTTAGTCCTGCTTTCTGGGTGGATTGCCAACCTGGCGATGTTTTGGGTGTCGTTGGTAAGTTTCTGTTGGAAGTTGTTAAAAACAACGGTGTATTACTAAATTGCTACCCTGGACAAAGTAAGCAGGCCAGTAAAAAAGGCCATGCGATAGCCGCGTTTATTAATGAAAAACGTATTAGATTGTATGATATAAGTGCCGGGGTGAATGATTTTGATTAGTGGGGAATGTGAAGTAAGGGGGGGAGGGGTAGATTTTTTTTATTACCCAGAGGTGTTTAATTTTGTCGATGCGTTTACTCTTCGGTGCAAAGGCTTGCAATAATACGTATTTCTCATAGTATTCACGTCACTTTTCTTGATCGCTGATTTCAAAATCGTAGCTGATTTCATCTGATATATTTTACCTGCCGATGTAATTAAAATAAACGCTTACTCATTATATTGAGGTTGAATAATACTGCCCATCGGTAGCATCGGAAATCTATTTAAGGAGGGCGCTTATGAGTAAGATAATTAGCGTCTCAATGATGCACTTTTCGTTGTCTTTTATTGTGGTTTATTGTCGTTTATGGAAGCCTTGTTTTTTCTTTGATCATTCGATTCATACATGAGTGAAAGTGTTTATGGTTTCAGTAGTATGCTTGCCCAATGAAGATTTTTCTCCAATAAAAAAAAGGAATGGAAGCAAGTGCAATAATCTACCATTGCAGAGTCAATGTAAATTTACTTGTAAATCTTGACTGCTTTGCTTGGTATTAAAAAGTTCAAATTAAATTTCATATATTTCGATATTAATTCCGTGTTGTCAACGTAGAAAGCTGTTATTAATCGTTAAAAAGACTAAAAAATCGAGCACGATGGGGGAGGTGAAGAATTTAAAAATCGAGTTGTTAAGTGATAGATAAAAACTTATTTTTCTATTTTTTTCGTTAAAAATATTATCTCTATATTATGCATGAGCAATTAATTGGATCATACACTAGATGAAGGATCATGTGCGGAGATTCGAGACTAAATAGATTATAATAATTCAAAAATAATTATTTACAAAAGACGTTTATTGCGGCAGAATCTTCCCTCGAAACATAAGTCATATTTTAGCTTTAACTTACAGTGAGATGTTGACTATGTTTCTTGGTTGTTATAGTCATTTTGTAAATAATAAAATAGATGTAAAGGTGTTTAAAATGAAAATATTTACGGGTGTTGCTGGAGTGGCTGTTGCTGCTTCTATGATTTTTTCTCAAGCCGCTGTTGCAGATGGCGCCACTTTGTTCAATGCAAAAGGTTGTGCAGGGTGTCACGGTAAAGCTGCCATGGGTGCGGTTGGACCTCGTTTAGCAGGCCAGCAAGAAAAATATCTTGTGGGACAATTCAAATTAATTCGCGACGGAAAACGCACTTCTGGTATGTCTGGAGTAATGGCTGGCGCAGTGAAATCTGTTACTGATGCCGACATCGCAGAAATTGCAAAGCATCTTTCTTCTATGGAGTAATAGAATTTTCTGGGGCAACAGCTTTGATAAATAACTCGTACATTATTAAATTCGCCAGTAAGCGCATCGCACTTCTCCCGAGCCTAGCGCTTACTGAGTTTTTTTATAAAGGGAATTTAAACTAAAATGTCAAATTTTGTAAGTTAGATGTTGTGTATGATAATTTATATATGCTGGACGCCCTGTTAATTCTTGACTGACTTTTATCATATCTAATGATAATGGTTCAGATAAAATAAAAAGCCCGCTGTTAACAGCGGGCTTTTTATTTGTCAAATCTTACTATCGTATTTATAGCCCTTAAATTCTCATTAATAAAATCGTAACTCTGTGATGCCAGCAGTCTATGCAAACTAAAATTAAGCGGATTGGTCGGCTGTATTGAGGAGGCATTTATCGAGAGTAACCGTTGATTTCGATCCTTATTGCCATTAACAATTTGTAACACTTTATTACCTTTCTGAAAAGACTTCATTGGAGTGATTTTCTATTATGTATTTTGTCAAATCAACAAATAGAGGAATATCCCATGAAACTTCGTAAGTTATTAATTCCATTTACTATCATCGCTAGCCTGGGTGCTGTATTGATGACCGGTTGCCATCGTCATCATCATGACCCTGAAGAAAGAGCTGATTGGCTTGTGCACAAAGTCAGTAAAAAACTAGACTTGAGTGATGAACAAAAGCTTAAATTAGTGGCTGTTAGAACAGAATTGATGCAGCATTACGATAAGCATCGACAAGACAAAAGCCAAATGATGGATGTGTTATTATCTGAGGTGAAAAAACCTCAAATGGATGAAAATGTGCTGATGGAAATGGTGAATCAACATAAAACGCGGGTTGATGAAGTTGCCCCTGCAGTGATAAGTAAGCTGATTGACTTTCACCGCTCGCTTAATGATGAGCAAAAGCAAGAGTTAGTACAAAAGCTACAAAAAGTAGCTAAGTATCGTCAGCACCACGAACATTAAGTTAAACTAGGAGCCTGTCCGAGAGGGTAGGTAAAAATCTACCCTCTAACTTCGAGAATGAATATGAATAAGCAGCTGTTAGTGATCGATGATGACATCAAGTTGTGTGCTCTGTTGACGAGCTATCTTAGTCAATATAATTTCGATGTGAGTATTGCTAATGCACCGTCTGAAGGACTCTCCTTTCTAAAGAATAAACACATCGATCTAATTATTTTAGACGTAATGTTACCTGAAATGAATGGCTTTGAAACATTGAAAGCGATTCGTAAACTTTACTCCATTCCAGTTATTATGTTAACAGCGCGCGGTGAAACAATGGATCGTATCGTAGGATTGGAGTTGGGGGCTGATGATTATTTACCAAAACCTTTTGAACCTCGTGAGTTATTAGCGCGAACGCAAACTGTCTTACGACGCTACCCATCATTCTCAAAAAATAAACTGACAAAAAAACTTAAATCTGGGGAGCTGGAAATTAATGAGCAAAGTAAAAGTTCAGTATTAGATCAACAAGTTTTGGACTTAACAACTATGGAGTTCGAAATTCTTTTGGTATTAATGCAGAATCCAACCCGGGTTATAAGTCGGGATGATATTATGGACGAAATTCGTGGCATTGATTGGAACGCTTTTATTCGCTCAATAGATGTCGCTGTTTCCCGGTTACGGACGAAGCTACGTGATGATGCAAAACATCCAAAGTATATTAAAACTATCTGGGGGAGAGGGTACCAGTTTATAGGTGAAGTAAATTATGTTATTTAAACGTTGGCTAGTTTCTCTGCGTCGTTCTCTTTTTTTTAAAATATTATTGATATTCTTGATGACAGCGATCTTTCTTTCATTGTTAGTTGCATTGTCGGCAAGTTATTTGAGTGATCCCCAGCGATTTATTCATCAAAAAGTAGAAGCCAATTTGCAGACGTATGTTAATCATTTAATAGAGGATATTGGAACTCCGCCTGATTATGCACAAGCGAACAAACTGGCTGAAACACTAGGTTTGGAGATAGAAATTCTTGCAAATGGTGAGCGTTGGCAAAGTAAGGCTTACTCTGTACCCGCTAATTATCGAAAGAATGTACATAAACTGATTCAACGTGAGAATTTTCTCGTTGCACACTACCGCGGTTACTCATTTGTCATCACTAAGAATGGCCAAAATACGTTTAGTTTTTCAATAAACCATAAGCGTTTTACCGAAAATAAAATGCTATTTATGATTTCATTGATTTTCATTATCATTATTGTACTTTCTTTTTGCTATTTTTTGATCCGCTGGTTACTCAAGCCAATAACCTGGCTAACCGCTGGAGTCGCTGAGGTCTCAGGAGGAAATTTTTCAACCAAAGTGCCTGTGAGAAAAAATGATGAGCTTGGTGATTTAACAGTAGCATTTAACAATATGTCCAACCAGATAGACATCATGATGAATAGTAAGCAGCAGTTGTTGCTGGATGTGAGCCATGAGCTAAGATCGCCACTAACCCGAATGAAATTGGCAATGGAATTTGTTAAAGATGCAAATGTTAAGGTTAATTTGCAAGATGATGTCCGAGAAATGGAAGTTATGATTACCGAGCTTTTGGAGTCAGCTCGTTTATCAAATAGCAGCAATCAGCTTAAAATAAACAAGTTTTCACTAGTTGAACTATTGACTGGTCTTGCTGCTCGTTACAAAAACAGTCACCCTGATATAGTCCTCAATAAAATCAATTCTCCTATTTTTATTGAAGCAGATCAAGAGCGCATTCAAATATTACTGCGTAACTTAGTGGACAATGCAATAAAATATTCACAGCATCAATCAAAACCCATTGAAGTGACTTTGATAGACAATGATAAAAGCATTATTATCTATGTTAAAGATTATGGTGAAGGTATATCAAAATTCGATCAAGCGCATATATTTGAACCCTTTTATCGGGTCGATAAATCACGAAATGCGCAAACCGGTGGCTATGGATTGGGGTTGAACCTTTGTCGTAAAATAGTAGAGGCGCATGACGGCAATATCACTGTAGAAAGCGAAGTCGGGATTTATACTCAATTTTGCATCGAATTACCGAAGCAAAGATAAGCTTTAACTCTGGTATTTCATGAGTTATCCGGGTTTAATACATATTTTAGAAATAGAGTTATGCTAAGCTCTCTTTTTTATAGATGGAAATAACAATATGCCCATTGAAAAAACACCATTTTACTCAGCGAAATGGGATGAAACTAAAAAGCTTCTCTACACCCGTTTCACTGGGTTGATGGAATTTGAAGATATAGAAAATTGGAGAAAGCTTGTCCTAAACGAAGCAAAAAAAATTAAACCTGGCACATATTTCAAGTTTTATGTGGATGAGTCTGGCTATGAATATGCAAATTTAGACGTACATGCCTATAAACGAAAATTTCTTCCCGAATTTCTGGCAAGTTATGGTTTTTACCTCTCTATCTTACCATCGGAAGAGATTGTACGGCTCAAAAATAGTGTTTCATTAAACAAAAGCCATTGTGCCTTTATGGCGATGAATCATCATAACAGTGAGGTTATGAGTTCTTTAGACGAGAAATTTGGTAACGATTCTGAACGCTATTTCAGTGACTCCCATCAAGCTCAGGCATGGATAGATAATGTTTAAACAGACGCTATCTGTACTTTTATAAGATATCTTCCAACTAGGTTAGGGTTGCCGTAAAAATTAGTTTACATTTATGGGTTTTCAATCGCCATTTTATCACCAAAAGTAGGCGCTCTTAGGCGAGGCGTGAGGAAGGCGAATAGTGAGC
>CALZHW010000202.1 GCA_945787125.1 uncultured Ectothiorhodospiraceae bacterium | reverse complement strand
GCCTAGACTTCGCCCAGTAAGCATTGAGGGCGTTAAATGCATCGCATTGGATGCCAGTCTACAACAAACTGATCCAGGGATTTACCAGCAAATCATGGAATTTGCGGAAAGAAACCATCTTATTATCAAAGGTGGCGCCGAGGATTAACACGATTTTATTATAAAACACGATCGGAATTCAAACACGCTATCGTGATGCCACCCTGGTTTGACAGTTAGTTAATAGTTAATAGTCGCCCTAAGCAGACTGCAGCCCTTGAGGATTAAATTCAGATTCTAGGACAAACTAATTTTCTTTAGAATCTGCATCGGCGGCTGCTTGATCGCCGCTGCGCTGCCCAGCACACCAAAAATTGACACGCCAATTGCCCCGCCCAGCATACCGTAAATCCAGATAGAAAAATTCAGCGGCATTGGCATTTTTAAAATAAAATGTGCAATAACCCATGACACAATTGTCGCCAGTAACGCCGCAATCAAACCGGACAATGCACCTAAACATAAGTACTCCGCCCACAGCGCTTGTAACAATTGTTTTTTCTTGCCACCCACCGTTTTCATAATGGCATTTTCCACCATTCGTTCATCCAAGGTGGACTGGATGCCAGCAAATAACACCATCACCCCAGCCAACAAAGTGAACATGAACACATACTCAACCGCCAGGGTAACGCGATTAATAATCATTCTAACTTGCGACATCACCGCAGCAACATCAATCACTGTTACATTGTTAAATCGCTCGACCATTTTGTTCAATACTTCATACTGGTCATCCGCCAGAAAAAACGGCGTCATATAAGTGGTTGGCATATCCCGCATTAATCCTGGCGTGGTCAAGACGTAAAAATTAGCCCCAAACGAACCCCAGTCAACCTCACGGATGCTAGCAACTTTCGCGGTAAAAAATTGCTCAGCGACTTTGACCCGTAAACTATCACCGATTTTTATTTTAAGATTTTCCGCGACACTTTTTTCAATCGATGCCAATGGTGCATCAAACTGCTTGGCCTGCCACCATTCACCCTCAACGATGGTGTTACTGGTGGCCAGCGCTTCAGCCCAACTTAAATTAAATTCGCGTGACAACATTTGCTTGGCATGCTGATCTTCATACGAGTCACTGGTAATTTCCCGCTCGTTGATCGCTATGATACGGCCGCGTATCATTGGATATAATTCTGGCACTTTGCTGACGTTTTCTTGGAAAAATACTCGCATGGCTGGCACTTGGTCAGGCGATATATTGATGACAAATCGATTCGGTGCATCACTGGGAATTGATGCTTGCCATTCATCCAGCAAATCGCCGCGAATGATGGCCAATATCAGCAATGCCATAATACCAAGACCAAAGGCAACAATTTGAATAATAGATGAATTAGAGCGCCTGACCAGATTACGCAAGCCGATATACCAAGGGCTGGACACTTTAGGCCGATACTGGCGCACCATAAAGAGCAAAAGATAAGCGCAAGCAATCAAAACAACGACAGCCCCTATGGCTCCGGCCACCATATAAATTCCCAACTTTATATCACCCGCCTGCATGATCATAATAAAGCTAAGTGCACCGATGCCCAGGCCATAACTCAAGATACGAGAAGCATTGATATTACCCAAATCTCTTTTTATTACTCTCAACGCAGGCACATTTTTGAGCGCAATAATCGGCGGCAAGGCAAACCCGGCAAGTGTGACTAAACCTGTCGCCATGGCAAAAATCACCGGCGAGAATCCTGCACCCGGTAAATTAACGCCAACGAGAGAACCTAACATATTAATCAGTAACTCATGGGCAAAATAACCCACCGCTGCACCGGTCAAACTGGCGAGCAAGCCAATGAACACAATCTGCCATAAATAAATTTTTAATATGTAACTCTGAGTCGCGCCGACACAACGCAAAATTGCACAGTGATCGAGATGTCTTTGGGCAAATCGTTTGGCGGCCAAGGCGATGGCAATGCCTGCGAGAATAACACTGGTTAATGCCGCCAAGCCGAGAAATTGTTCCGCGCGTGATAAAGCAACTTTGACCTCAGGGCGCGCATCACGAACGTCTTGCATGCTGACACCGAAGGCATTTTGCTTTCTCACGAACGTTTGGAATGTCGCCACTGCCCGCTCATCACCCGCAATTAATAGCGTATGACGCACCCGACTGCCAGCTTGAATTAATTGCGTTGCGGCTAAATCCTGGTAGTTCAGCAATACCCGTGGCGCGATATTAAACATATCCCCACCACGCCCTGGCTCGGATGTCACCAGTGCAGTAACCCGAAGTGCAAGGGCACCGATATGAAGCGTGTCGTTAATGTTTAATTTTAAGGCACTCAATAAACGTGGCTCTATCCAGACTTGGCCAGCTGCGGGAATTTCATTGGTTTTAACTTCCGGTTTAAACAAGCCATCACTGATACCAAGCTGTCCACGCAGGGGGAAACCTTGTTCCACCACCTTCATCCAGGCCAAATGACTGCCGTTATCTGACATTACCATACTGGGGAATGTCACTTGCTTGACGACGCTCAGTCCTAACTGTTGAGCCTGTTCAAAATAGGCGGCATCAAATTCATTGGCCCCATTGAGCACCAAATCAGCGCCCAACAATTCATTCGCTTGTGATCCTAAGGCGCGCTGTACACGATCGGTAAAAAAACTAACCGAACTAACCGCTGCAACAGCAATGACAATGGAAAAAAATAAAACATAAAGCTCACCCGAACGCCACTCACGCACCAATTGCTTCCATGCCTGCAGAATAATCATGAGTCGGCCTGTC
The DNA here is from genome assembly GCA_945787125.1 of uncultured Ectothiorhodospiraceae bacterium. Taxonomy (GTDB): domain Bacteria; phylum Pseudomonadota; class Gammaproteobacteria; order S012-40; family S012-40; genus CALZHW01. The sequence continues at coordinate 3,035 of CALZHW010000202.1, read as the reverse complement.
CGATAGTCTCAACCAGCTCCGTCAGTTTGCCCACATCAATTTGCAATCGACGATAACATCGATCCGCCAGACTCTTGTCGTGCGTGACTAAAATTAACACGGTATTTTGAGCCTGATTCATTTCAAATAATAAATCGATAATCTTACCCCCCGTGACGCTATCGAGATTGCCGGTGGGTTCATCGGCAAATAATAACTTGGGGCGTACCACAAAAGCCCGCGCAATCGCTACCCGCTGCTGCTCGCCTCCTGACAATTGACGTGGATAGTGATCGCAACGCTCAGCCAACGCAACTTTCGATAAAATCTCTTGAGCTGTCTCGCGAGGATTATCCACGCGCAATAATTCCAACGGCAGCATAACATTCTCGATTGCGGTCAAACTCGGCAATAATTGAAATGATTGAAAAACAAAACCTGCCATGCGACCGCGCAATTGCGCCCGACCATCCTCATCAAGCGCAAAGATATTTTGCTCTAACCAATTCACTTCACCGGTGGATGGCGTATCCAGCCCAGCTAAAATGCCAAGCAAGGTTGATTTACCTGCGCCAGACGGGCCAACAATCGCGACGGATTCACCACGATTTATGGTGAAGTCCATGGCTTGCAGCAACGTTAATTCGCCACCAGGGCTAGTGACTGTTTTCGACAAATTCTTGACTTTAAGCAGTGGGTTTGATTTATTCTCTAACATGATTCGATTATTCATTTTGTTATTGACACTCTCATTATCACATTTTGCTATGGCGAATGGCAAAATCCTTGTCTTTGGGGATAGCCTCAGCGCGGGTTATGGCTTGCAACAAGGTGAGGGTTGGGTGGATTTGTTAGAACAAAAAATCACTCAGAAAACGCGCAATTATCAGGTTATCAATGCCAGCATTAGTGGCGACACTACCGATAACGGTTTGGCCAGACTAGCACAAGCCTTGGACACAGTTGCGCCTACTATTGTCGTGCTTGAGCTAGGAGCCAATGATGGATTGCGTGGGCTGAGCTTAACTAACATGCAAAAAAACCTCGAAAAAATGATAGATTTGTCGCGCGCAAAAAAAGCCCAGGTTTTACTCATTGGCATGCAACTACCGCCAAACTATGGCGCTTATTATATCGAGCGCTTTAATCGCATTTACTCTGACCTCGCCAAATCAAAAAAAATCCCTTTATTGCCCTTTCTACTGGACGGCTTTGAATCTGACCTCAGTTACTTCCAGGCTGACAGAATACATCCTAACGCGATCGCACAAAAAATAATCGTGGATAATGTCTGGCGCGAGCTAAAGCCACTGCTTTAAGCTCCGTAAAATCAACTCATTAGCCCGCTCATTTGAGACTGGCTGTTATTCATTATGCTATTCATTGAATAAATTAATTATAGTTACCCTTGATTCTAGTCGGGTTCTCTTCTATGGTTTTAAAGATAGGATGACTGCTTAGAGGATATTAAATCATGGAAAATCGATGGTCTGAACGTACTCCACTTGAAATATCACTCATGGTCTATTTTGCGCCCGTCGGTTTAATTCGCGCTACCAGCAAAGACGTTTCAGCAAATGGCATGTCCATAGATACTGGACGAATTGCTCTCGCTAGTGATGAAACTATTGAAGTCACTTTCGTCTATCCTGTCTCGATCGAGGGCGTCAGCCTCACATTAACGGCACATGTTGTATACAGCTCAGACAATGGTTCAGGTGTTGAATTTTTAAATCACACATTTGAAGCTCTGGATGCAATCAATCCGTCCAATCAGTCATCGATGAAAAAAACCGCCTCCTACTGAAGACAACACTTCACAAAAATCGAGTGATACCTAGGAGTCTGTCCGAGAACGGAAGTCGTTACGAGGGAAAACCGTTTTTGTGCAGATTTTTCGATCGTTTAAAGTTAATAGCCGTAGCTATTCGCTGAAAAGGATCGGAAAATATGTGCAAAACGGATTTTCCGCACGACTGCATGGATGCAGGAGGTAGAGCAACGCAGGAGCAGTTGCCGAGCAGGCTATCCATTCTCGGACAGGCTCCTAATTCCTGCAAGTGATCGTACTTGCGCAGTGCAAGATATTGACCCGTAGAGCAAATCAATATTTGAGCCCAATCCTTATTGTGATTGCCGAAAATAGTGATATTGCTCTACGGGTCAAGAGCTTGTGTTGAGTAGGTGCGAGCACTTGCAGGATTTAGGTATAGTTAATTTCCAATCGCTTTTCTGTTAGAACGGAATGCAGTTTGCATTCATGAACATGTAAAACAGATATCGGCACTATGCTTCACTCTCGATGGCCTAAGACTTAGGAAGAATTCGTGAAGAGTTGCATTTGCAAACAAAAATCAAGACAATACCCCACTCGTAACTAACTGATTGATAGAGAAAATGAAACATTACCTAATTGCTATATTTTGCTGGCTATGCCTATCAGGCTATGTCGCCGCAGAAGAGATAAAATATATCACCGATTCATTTTCAATTACCATGCGTACCGGTAAAGGGACAAGCCATAAGATCTTGCGCTCTATAAAAACCGGCGCCAGGGTTGAGGTTCTCGAAACCGATCCAACAGGTTACAGCCGCATCCGCTTAAACGACGGGCAGGAAGGTTGGGTATTAACCCGTTATTTAATCGGCTCCCCTGTCGCCCGCGATCAGTTGGCAATAGCCGAGAAAAATATTATTGATTTGAAAAACCAGACGAGCAAATTAAAGCAAGAATTGAAAACGCTATCTGCTGATGCCAGTGGTCTATCGAAAAGCAGCTCAAGCCTTGAAAAGCAGAATCAGAAATTACAAAAAGAGCTAAATCACATCACCAAAATCTCCTCCAATCAGTTGGCCCTAACTGAAGAAAACAAAGATTTAAAACAAAAATTATTATCATTAAAGCGCGAAGTACAGACCATTCAGCAGGAAAATATATCGCTTAAAGATAGTTCAGGACAACAATGGTTTCTGATCGGTGCAGGCGTAGTAATCGGCAGCGTGATTTTAGGATTGATATTGCCACACCTGCGTTTTCGCCGCCGCCAAAGCTGGAG
>CALZHW010000201.1 GCA_945787125.1 uncultured Ectothiorhodospiraceae bacterium | reverse complement strand
GGAAGTGTAATTACTGGCATGCTTTTGTCCTTTCTCAGTGGTGATCCCTACTAAAGACCGCGTGAGGTAAATATTATCTAAAATGCAAAAAGGCACCGTTTTTACGATGCCTTCGCATGATATCAGAAAACCAAGTGGGTGGCATCGCTAGCTATAAGCTAACTGAACCTCTGCCCTGCTTCAATTTCCGGGAAATGGTAGGCGCGAGATGACTCGAACATCCGACCCCCACCATGTCAAGGTGGTGCTCTAACCAACTGAGCTACGCGCCTAAAAAATTTAGGTGCGGAACTTTACCACAGCAAAACACTACTAATCAACCAGCGTATACAGGATTTATCAAAAAGTTTTATCTGATCGCCATCTTACGGTGATTTGCGCAGCACACTTGATCGAATTACACTCTCAATCTGGCATTCTCGGACAGGCTCCGGAGCCTGTCCGAGAATGGAAGCCGTAGCGAGGGGAAGTTATTTTAGAGCAGTTTTTTCGTTCATTTGAGGCGAATAGTCATTCTATTCAACGAAAATGAACGGAAAAAATGGTCAAAATAACAATCCGCAGTAGGTTCTCCATTCTCGGACAGGCTCCTGGGTAAGCCCTAACCCACACCCAGTTCAAAATCTTGCGCCCGGCGGATTTCATCGCGAATTTTCGCCGCTTCCTCAAACTCCATGTTCTGCGCATGTTTATACATCTTTTGCTCCAGCGATTTAATTTGCTTCTCAATCTGGGCGGGCGTCATTGCCATATAGTCAGGTATCTCTTCGGCGACCTTGCCGTAAGCACCCTGCTTTTTACCAACACCATAAGCGCCTTCCATAATATCTTTTATCGCCTTTTTCACACCCTTCGGCGTAATGCCATGTTGCTCATTGTATGCGACTTGTTTTACCCGACGACGACTGGTTTCACCCATCGCTTTTTGCATGGAGTTGGTAATTTTATCGGCATACATAATAACCCGACCATTGATATTTCGCGCGGCTCGGCCAATGGTCTGAATCAGTGAGCGCTCGGAACGCAAAAAACCTTCTTTGTCTGCATCAAGAATCGCGACCAGAGAAACCTCGGGTAAATCTAGCCCCTCACGCAATAAATTAATACCGACCAACACATCAAACTTGCCCAAGCGCAAATCACGTAATATTTCCATGCGCTCAACGGTATCAATGTCTGAATGTAGATAACGCACTCGGATGCCATGTTCTTGATAGTAGTCGGTCAAGTTTTCTGCCATGCGTTTGGTCAGTGTCGTCACCAATATACGTTCGTTCTTTTTTATGGTTAAGTTAATTTCTGACAATAAATCATCGACCTGAATGCCCACCGGACGAATGGTAATTTCTGGATCTATCAATCCTGTTGGGCGAACCACTTGCTCTATCACAGCACCACTGTGTTCCGCTTCATAATTCCCAGGAGTGGCTGAAATAAAAACAGTTTGCGGCATCAGCTGCTCAAACTCTTCAAACCGTAACGGCCGGTTGTCTAGTGCGGAAGGTAAACGAAAGCCATATTCCACCAAGGTTTCTTTGCGTGAACGATCACCTTTATACATGCCGCCGATTTGCGGCACAGTGACATGACTTTCATCAATAAATAACAACGCATCTTTGGGCACATAATCTATTAGTGTCGGCGGTGGCTCACCGGCATCGCGACCGGATAAATAACGGGAATAATTTTCAATGCCATTGCAATACCCCAGCTCAAACATCATTTCAATATCCATTTTAACCCGCTGTTCCAGGCGTTGCGCCTCGACCAGCTTGTTAACTTCATATAAATGCGCCAAGCGTTCTTTGAGTTCGAGTTTTATATGTTCAATTGAATCAATAACGGTTTGACGTGGGGTCACATAATGACTTGAAGGATAGATCGTCAAACGCGGGACTTTCTGAGTGATCTCACCGGTTAAGGGATCAAAATAGGCCAATGAATCAATTTCATCATCAAATAACTCAATCCGAACCGCATCACGGTCTGACTCGGCTGGATAAACATCAATCACCTCGCCACGCACCCGAAACGTTCCCCGATGCAGCTCAATATCATTACGCTTATATTGCAATTCGGTCAAACGTTTCAATAATGTACGCTGATTCAGCTGATCACCCCGATCAAGATGCAGCACCATACTCAGATAAGCTTGCGGATCGCCTAAACCGTAGATAGCTGACACCGAAGCCACAATGATGGTGTCTTTTCGTTCCAGCAACGCCTTAGTGGCAGAAAGTCGCATTTGCTCGATGTGATCATTGACTGAAGAGTCTTTTTCAATAAAAGTATCTGACGCGGGTACATAGGCTTCCGGCTGGTAATAATCGTAATACGAAACGAAATATTCCACAGAATTATTCGGGAAAAACTCTTTAAACTCACCATATAATTGCGCGGCCAGGGTTTTATTTGGCGCCATGACAATTGCCGGGCGCTGTAGCTCCTGAATGACATTGGCACAGGTGAATGTCTTACCCGAGCCGGTTACGCCGAGTAGCGTCATCGTCGCCTCACCAGCACTAATGCAATCAATCAACTGCTTAATGGCTTCGGGCTGATCACCAGATGGCTTGAATTGAGATTCTAGCGCGAAATTTTTGCTCATCTTTACATTACACTTCTATTACACAAATGAAATTATGGTAAACTCTCAACCCGACTGGGAACTCATATCATCTGTATTTAATCGAGGACAATCTGTTGAATTTACACCTTTCTCAACGGGCGAAAAACGTAAAGCCGTCGCCTACATTGTCGGTTACCGCACGTGCTGCAGAGTTGAGGGCAGCCGGTAAGGATATCATAGGTTTGGGTGCTGGCGAGCCGGACTTTGATACGCCAAAACATATCAAAGCCGCGGCGCTGGACGCCATCGCACAAGGTTTAACCAAATATACCGCCGTTGATGGTACGCCAGAATTAAAACAAGCGATCATCCAAAAATTTCAACGCGACAATAATTTGCACTTTGAAGCGGACGAGATTCTTGTTTCTTGTGGCGGAAAACACAGTTTTTACAACCTTGCCCAAGCGCTGCTGGATGAAGGTGACGAGGTCATCATTCCCGCACCCTACTGGGTATCCTACCCGTCAATGGTAGAACTCGCCAATGCAACCGCGGTGATTGTTGAAACCTCCCCAGAACAAGGCTTCAAAATGTCTGCGGAGCAATTGGCCTCGGCCATTAACAAAAACACCCGCATGGTCGTATTGAATAGTCCGTCAAATCCTACTGGCGCAGTTTATAGCGAAGCGGAATTAAAACCGTTGGTGGATGTTTTAAAAAATCACCCGGATGTACTCATTGTGACTGATGACATTTATGAAGCCATCGTTTGGAACACCAAACCCTACTGCAATATTTTAAGTGTTGCGCCTGAGCTGCAAGCACAAACCATGGTACTCAATGGCGTCTCCAAAGCCTACAGTATGACAGGCTGGCGCATCGGTTACGCTGCCGGTCCCAAAGGACTGATCAAAGCCATGAAATCCATTCAGTCACAAAGCACCTCTAATCCAGCATCCATTTCTCAAGCGGCGTCAGTGGCAGCGCTCGCTGGTGATCAAAGTTGCATAAAAACGATGCTGGATGCCTTCATTGAAAGACATAATGTGGTTCACCCACGATTGAATCAATTGAATGGGATTTCATGTGTTCCGGCACAAGGTGCGTTTTATTTGTTCCCCGATTTTCGCCAAGCCATTAAAAACGCAGACGGCATCAATAATGATATTGAAATGGCTGAAATGCTGCTGGATAAAGCCGGTGTCGCATTAGTTCCCGGCTCTGCATTTGGTGCCCCCGGCTTTATGCGCTTATCGTTTGCGACATCAATGGAAAACCTCAATGAAGCGCTGGATCGTTTAGAAAAAGTACTAAGTTAATGCTATGCAAGGCCAATCCATTCGCATTATCTCTGGATCTGCCACTAAAATGATTGAAAAATCGTAAGAAGTTCAATCATTTCCAGAGTTTTTTTGATGAAGGTATTGACCCGGATAGGCCGCATCAGTAAGATACGCGCTCTACTAATCCCCGATAGCTCAGTTGGTAGAGCAAATGACTGTTAATCATTGGGTCGCAAGTTCGAGTCTTGCTCGGGGAGCCAAATAAAACAGAGGCTTGCGATAATATCGCAAGCCTTTTTTATGTCTTTTTTCCTCGCTAGCACTCTGACTAGCAAATTCAACATCTAATAATCTCTATAAAAAATTCCAGCATATCGAGCAAAATTGCTTCAGCTTGCGTCCAGATTGTGATGTTGCTCTACAAGCAAGCAACTAGAAAGATTATGAGTGTGCAATAGATACTTGCAAAAAGCCACATCTCAAGCTATTCTTTATTCGCGAATCACGAATAGCGAATAGTCATGTTAAAACCACAAGACATTGTAATAGTCATGAAAATCCTAGCCAAGGGCACCCAGGAATGGGCTCAAGGCTCATTAGCTGTCGAATTAGGCATGAGCGTATCCGAGGTAAATGCCGGTATTAAACGATCATCCCATGCTGGCCTATTGCGCAAGAAGGACAACAAGGTCGTGCCGGTTAAAAAATCTATTGAGGAATTTCTGACACACGGATTAAAGTATGTTTTTCCGATAGAACGTGGGGAACCCACAAGAGGCATCCCAACATCCAGCGCTTCTCCCTTCTTCAAAGATGCCTTGGTCAAGGATTCTGAACTTCCACCTGTTTGGGCTGATGCTGATGGCAAAGTAAAAGGATATACACTTAAACCACTTTACAAATGTGTTCCTTATGCCGTGAAGCAAGATCACGCGCTATATCAATACCTCGCTATCATTGATGCGTTACGTAGCGGACGCGCACGTGAAGTTAACGTCGCCAAAAAATTATTGCAAAAGGCAATATCAGTAACATGAAAAACCAAGAACTGTTAATTGCCGTATGCAAAGAAATTGAGCCTTTACTCGATCAACTCGTGTTAGTCGGCGGTTGTGCAACCGAATTGCTTATTACCAATAAAGCGGCCCCTGCCCTACGTCCTACCCGAGATGTTGATATGATTATCGATGTCCTTTCACTGAGCCGTTATCATGATACGGAGGCGAACTTGCGTAAATTTGGATTTACCCAGACGATGGATGACCAGGGTTTAATTTGTCGCTGGACAAAAAATGGTTATTGAATTCAAGTCATAAGCACTACCCATTCTCCTGCGTGACAGGATAACTGTCGCCAGTATTTGCGCCCAAATAACAGATATCATTTCTATTGATACCAATAATGGACTTACTTTTGACCCTGAAACGATCAAAGGTGCAAGAATAAAAGAAGATGCCGATTATGAAGGTGTCTGTGTACGTTTCATGGGTACATTAGCCAACGTAGGGTGCGTTTTACGCACCATAAATAATCTCTGGGTTGCCCGGGAATATTAGTACCCTGCTTGTCTATCAGCTGACACTGATTGTTTGGGCATTTGCAGGTTTCGCTGGTGCGTGAACGCACCCTACAAGCATCCAAAACACATTACCCGCAATGGTAGAACCTCAGCGAAAGACGCGATAAAAACATCCCTATAGACTTAAAAGCAGCATCCATGCTACTAACGTTTTCGCTAAGGTTCTGCCATTGCGGGCGATGAATATATTACCAGAACTCTTTATCAACCTCCTTTGTTGCTCAGTCAGGTTAATAGACTGTATTTAGAGGTTAAATATATCTTAACGCTTAATCATTACAACAATATTTCTTAAAGATTACCAAATGGAAAGATTACTGTTTCCAGTCAATGGAATAAGAGTTATTGATTTCTCAAGCAAAAATAAGTATGCCTTCGAAAAATAATTAAAATTACTTTAGGCTTAAACATCACCCTAAAAACAATGACTCTAGCTC
>CALZHW010000200.1 GCA_945787125.1 uncultured Ectothiorhodospiraceae bacterium | reverse complement strand
TCGCACCTACTCAGCACAAGCTCTTGATCCGTAGAGCAATATCGATATTTTCGGCAATCACAATAAGGATTGCGCTCAAATCTAGATTTGCTCTACGAATCAATATCTTGCACTGCGCAAGCACGATCACTTGCAGGATCTAGGTAGTAAAACACCAACTACGTCGCAATTTTTTAGGTGGGTTATTTCTTTTTATTAAAGCCGAGGCTATAATACCAATCAGAAAGTGGGAAAAAATTCCCAAATTTGAAAAGTTAACCACTAATTAGCAGCAGGAGATACGGTATGAACAGATTCGCATCAAGAACCAAACTTGCATTAGCAGTCGTTGTCGCACTCGGCATTTCAGCATGTAATGATACTGGTGAAACAGTACCTTCTACACCTTTTTCCAAAACAACATCTGGTATCATTACCGGTTTTGGTAGTGTTTTCGTCAATGGTGTGGAATACGAAACAGATGGAACAAACTTTATTGTTGACGGAGTTGCAGGTGATGAATCTCTATTAAAGCTGGGAATGGTAGTAACACTGAAGGGAACGGACGATACTGATGGTACAGGGGACGCGGTAGAAATTGAATTTGAAGATGAAGTGGAAGGCTTAGTTTTAACCAATAATATCCTCAGTGACGGCACCCTCAACGTCATGGGATTAATAGTCCGCACCAATGAAGACACGATATTTGAGAGTAATATTCCTGACATTGTTAGTTTAGATGGCTTGGTTAAAAATAATATTATTGAGGTTAGTGGCTTTTCTGCCGGTGATGGCACTGTTTGGGCGACGCGCATTGAAGTTAAAAAAGCCTATCACGAGGACAATGAAGAAATACAGGTTAAAGGTTTAATCGCCTCACTAACAGACACAACTTTTATGATTGGTGATTTACTCGTCGATTATAGTGCTGCAGAACTTGATGATGACCTTGGTAATGATGGTTTGATGGAGGGTATGCGAGTCAAAGTTGAAAGCAAAATGGGTCTCAACGAAAGCAATGTGCTAATTGCCTCAGAAATTGAATTGAAGAGCAGAAATGGTAAAAGAGAACATAAATATAATGATGGTGACGATAAAGTTGAACTAGAGGGCTTAGTTACTGCATTGGTCAGCGAAGGTGAAATAGAAATCAACGGTGCCCCGGTATTGCTTGATGTTAATACATTTTTTGTTCACGGTGATCTACAAACCTTAAACGTCGGCTTCAGAGTGAAGGTAGTAGGAAATATTAATAGTGAAGGCTCATTAGTCGCAGAGAAATTGGTTTACAAACCTACCGGAGATTTGAAACTTGTTGGACAAATCAGTGCACCCGATAACAGCACTAATACCTTTAGCCTGTTAGGCAAGACGGTGGCTATTGATAATTACACCATGGTTAAAGATAGTAAAGATGATGATGATCATCTGCCGGTTATATATAATTTTGGGGTCGATGATCTAGTGGCTGGTGATTGGGTAGAGGTAAAAGCTTATGCCAATGCCAATGGGGATTTAACCGCGATTAAAATGAAACGCAAAGATTTTAAGGAAGACCGAAAGAGTAAGTTAGTTGGCGCTATTGATAGTATTGATCTGGAAAATTCACAACTTGTGGTCGCAGGTATTACCATTGACTATGCTTCACTTGCTAGTTTTGATTTTGTAGTGGGTGATAAAGTAGAAATTGAAGGTTCGTTTGTTGAAGGGGTGTTTATTGCCACTGAACTTGAACTAGAGGAAGATGATAACGAGTACTATATCAGTGGGGCTGAGGGTCATGAGGATGATGAACGTGGTGACCGCGATCGTGATGGGCGTGATGAAGATAATAGTGATGAATCACTCGATGATAATGATACAAATAGTAGTGACAACATAGATGATACATTGGATACTTCATTAACATAACGATTAAGTTATTAAACAAACTAAGGAATTGTGGGTAGAAGCTTGGGGTGACAAAAGTCACCCCGTTTTTACTGGATATTGCCATGAAATTACAAAAAATATTACATCAATCAATATATGCCATTTTGCGGCCATTGATCCGTATTTTATTGCGTAATAATATTTCATACCCGGCATTTGACGACATGGTTCGCAAAGCCTATGTCGAAGTGGCAGAGAGAGAATTTACTACCGACAAGAAAAAACAGACCAACTCAAGAATTTCAACACTGACAGGCTTATCGCGTAAAGAAGTTAAACGCCTGCAGGAATTACCTGAAGCAGAAACCGAGAATAATGTGCTGCGCTATAATCGCGCCGCCAGAGTCGTATATGGCTGGGTGCATGACGAGAACTATCAGGAGTCTGCTAGTCAACAGAAAGAATTAGCGTTTGATAATGACGAATATAGCTTTACTCAACTGGTGAAAACCTATAGTGGCGATATTCCACCACGGACTATCCTGGATGAATTGGTTAGAATTGGCTTGGTAAAACATACTGAAGCGGGAAAATTAAAATTATTGAAACGCGCCTATATTCCTGAAGAAGGATTAAATGAAAAGATTCAATATCTCGGCAAAGACGTATCAACATTGCTGCAAACCATGGATCGTAATATTTACCAAAAAGAATTGACTGCATTTTTCCAGCGCAAGGTTTATTACGACAATTTACCGGATGAGTGTATTGAAGAATTAAAAAAAATGATTGCTAAAAACTCTCAATTGCTGTTGGAAAAAATTGATAAGACAATGGCCGAGCATGACCGGGACGTAAACCCAGCGGTTGATGGTACCGGCAGAAACGCCATTGGAATTGGGATCTATTACTTTGAAGACGAAGTATCGCAGGAGAAAACGAGTGACTAAGGTTTTACATTATTGGCATCATTATCATCACCATATTGTGACATTGTTATTAACCGTGTTACTCGCTGCCTGCAGCGCAGGTGGTGGAGAAACTGGAACGGGTTTCAATGGTAAAGAGCAAATAACGCAAGGTGTTATTAGCGGCTTTGGCAGTGTGATTATTAACGGCGTACATTACAATACGGACAATGCAACGGTTTTGTTCGATGATGTTGAGTCGACCGAAGCCAATTTGCAAGTCGGTATGCTGGTCACTTTGCATGGAGAAGTAAATGTTGCGAATAATAATGGTGTTGCCACTACCATTAAATTTGAACGTGACATAGAGGGAGAAGTTATCGACAATAATTTCTTTGTCGATGAATCTCTGAATATCATGGGGCAAACCGTTTTTGTCAATAACGAGACAATATTCGACAGTAAAGTTGTTGCTATAACCGCAATGGGTGAGATTGCAGCGGGTAACTTTGTCGAGGTTAGTGGCTTTTCAGATGGCAGTGGGCAAATTTTCGCGACACGCCTGGAAGTCAAAGCAGCTAGTCGTGAAGCTGAAACTGTAGAATTGCAAGGTTTGATTACGGAACGAGTAAATTCGACATTTACTTTGGGTAATTTGTTAGTTGATGCAACAAATGCAGAATTCAACAATATGAACGAAACTGATCTGCAAAATGGTCAGCGGGTTAAAGTCAAAGGTGATTTCGATGCGCAAAATAATCTGTTAATTGCGGCAGAAGTTAAATTGAGAGAGCGCACAATTGCTAAAAAATATAACGACATTGACAATAGGAAAGAAGAAGTCGAAATGGATGGCGTGGTAACGCGTGTAATCGATGCGGAAACACTCATGGTTAATGGTCAAATTGTTTTGATCAATGCCAATACCGAATTGAAGGATATCATTGTTGCTGACATTGCTATCGGTGACCGAATTTCACTGGAGGGCGAAGTTAACGCAAACAATGACATTATTGCCAGTGAAATCGAGGGTAAACAGTTGAGCTCCAGCGAATTGGAGGGCGTCATAGAGGTCATTGATTCTCACGCGCAGAAGATAATGGTTAACGGTGTGGAAATTATCATTAATGCTACAACTCGATTAAAAGACGATGCAGATGAAAGTGACGATGATGAAAGACGTTTTTTCAGTTTTGCTAATCTTGCTGTTGGCGATAAGGTTGATATCAGTTATTACACCGACCCAGTGCTGGCTATCAACATCGCCACAAAATTGGAAAGAGAGGAAAAAGAAAGCAGGGTTGAAGAAGACCAGAGCCCAGAAAACAATCGCGATACTGAAGCTGAGTTTGATAGTGACGAAGATTTAAGTTTTTCTAAATTAGAGAGCAATAATAAATCGGGTGATCGAAAAATAGCCGGTTAAAGCATTTGCTGCCTTGAGCCGCTAGTAAGGCAAGGTGTAAGTGGTTTTGGTTAAACCTAGATTCCGCAGTTGAACGTTTACAGATTAATATAACATCATGAATTTGTTAAATATATTATCTACACTGCAGTTCACACTTTGGGTGAGTCACTGCAACCTGTATTGCACGCCCCTTTGCACTGCCTTGCTATATAAAATATTTCCCAAAGGGAACAACCATTTGGGAAATATTTCATTACGCAATTCAGCACAAAATGACGCACGCTACAGGCTGCTCAACTGCGGATTCTAGGTTAAAGGTGAGGGCATGACGGACAAAGAAATATCAGGCCAAGTAAACAATAGACGCAGCTATTTTCGGCTACAAAAAGGTATATTGATTGGGTTTCGCCCAGCAAGCAAGCCGGAAGTCGATGATTTTCTATTGGATCAAGATAATATTAAAGCAGAAAAGCTGGACGTGAACTACCAGCTAGATCAAATCAGCCGACAACTCAGCACGCTGCTGCAAAATATTCGTCAGGAATCCAGTTCTGTCGCACTTTATCTAGAACTTATGAATAAAAAAATAGATGTAATAGCGTCCATGTTATCTTTCGAATACGCTGCAAGCGCTACACCTAGCGGTGCCTTATCAACCACTGAAACATTTGATATCAGCGAAGGTGGTATGAGTTTTTTGAGTGAAAAAAGCCTCGAGATTGATCAATTTGTGTATTGCAAGTTAGCCATCATGGGATATAGATTAGGCCTGGAAACATTCGCCAAGGTAACACGTGTCGAAGCGTCCGCTGACGATGCAAGTCATTTTAATATCGGTGTAGAATTTTCTTTTCTAAAAGAACAAGATCGCAAAAACCTGTCTCGTTTTATCCTGGATAAACAACGAGAACAGCAACGCGATTCCCGCGATGATTAAACATCACTTACTAAATGCATGATTTTCAGTATATAATCTGCAGTCTTTTGACTAAAGAATGCCGGATTTTCGCCGACAGTATAGTGAGGTAATTTCTGCCTTTGGTTTTGGTGGCTAGAGAGTGGCTAGTGAATAATGGAGTGGTATATGCGATCGTCGGTAAATATAATGATGAAACAAAGAATAGGGATAAAAACAATGTTTAATCGATTAATTGTTGCGCTTTTCATGGTGACGCTGATCGCATGCTCTGGCAATGATGATCCAACTATTTCAGGTTCAAGTGTAGAAGGTGCCAATGGGGATAAACTGTATTTAAAACTCGTTGACTCGAATGGCAACGCAGTTACCGATCTCACACGCAACTCTTCAACCATATTAAAAGCCACTGTTGTTAATGACAACGGCGACCCAATATCTGGATTGGTCGTTAATTTCACCAGCGAAATGGGTACCATTGATCCGGAATCTGCTTCAGATCTAACGGATGCAAATGGCAATGCAACAGTCGATTTTGTAACGAATGATGTCATTGGTGCAGGATTCGTCCGCGCAACTGTTGATGTCATTGGTGAGATACTGGAAGTTCCTTACGGCTTTTCCGTGAACGGGGGCAGCACCTCTAATACCGGTGGTGAAACGGGTGGAGAAACTGGCGGTGAAGTTTCCAGTGCAACATCAGGCTCTGTAGAGTTCATTTCGGCTTCTCCTTCGACTATTGCTCTAAGAGGAACTGGAGGCGCCGGTTTGTCAGAGTTTTCTATTGTACAATTTAGATTTATCGGTACAGATGGCTTACCAATGGATGACAAATTGGTTGATTTTTCGTTGAATACCAGTGTTGGCGGATTGAGCATT
>CALZHW010000199.1 GCA_945787125.1 uncultured Ectothiorhodospiraceae bacterium | reverse complement strand
AGTGGCAATGTATTGGTGACATGGGTGGAAACTGGCGGCGGCGAGCTCGCATCAGATCAGTTTATTCGCGCTATTGCATATGAGCAAACTAATAATGCCTGGCGAAGTAGCAGCGAACTTGTCAGTACACCGAGTTTGTTTGTTGAAAACGATACCGCTGGAAGATTACTATCAAATCAGCATATAAACCCCAAAGTAGTCGCTTCCGCAGAGAATCACTTTACTATTATTTGGCAACATGCGGATAGAGAGGCAAGACCTTCGGGTAGCAATGTGTATGCAGTTGACTATGATTTTGCTTTAGGTCAGTTTTTAAAAATTATTAAGGCTACCCAGGATTCTAGTGCAAACATACATCAAATGGATTTGCTGGCTGCAAATGGTAAAATTCAAATGATCTGGTCTGACTATTTTGGAGAAAATAAACAATTGATTAGATCCGCCCCTTAAATTGACTGGGTGTTACATCTATATATTTTTTAAAGACGCTGTAAAAGGCTAACTTGGAGTTGAAACCCGCTTCAAGGGCAATAGTGAGAATACTGCTCTCTGCCAGTGCAGAATCTGAGAGCAGTCGTTTAGCCTCTTCTACCCGGTGAAAGCTAATGAAGTTGAAAAAATTTTTGCTCAATATTTAGCCCACGGTCTCCTATCACAAAGGGATTTCCTCAATAAGCTTATACACTTATTAGACGACAATTATCCTGGACACTCACAAATACACCGACACTGTTACACCTCATGACATAACCATTACTTTCTCTTCAGAAATTTAAATTCCTGTCGATAAAACCATAAGCTAACAAATATTACCATTGCGCACATAAACCTTATTCTTAGTGCGCCTAACTTGACATTTTTGGGCTTACATATTAATGCCGTTTGCGTAGATGAAATTGCCGACTGTAGTATTCACTAATAACACGGTATGTACTGATATAACTATTAGTTTCAAAGTGACCATTTGTAAAGGATTTTATTTTGCGTAACTTTTTAAAAAACTTATCGCTAAAAACCAAGTTAACTGCTAATGCAGGTATCCTGCTGATACTGCTTACTCTGAGTTCAACATATGCAATCTATTCCATGAGCAAGATAGGCAACGAGCTATCTGCGATCGCGGGGCACGATATTCCACTCACTCAAAAAATAACCCAAATTACAATCCATCAATTGGAGCAAGCTATTCAGTTTGAACGAGTCCGGCATTATGGGGCTATTTTACAGCAGGAAGATATGACTACAGCTAATTTTAGCAACGCTATAAAAGCATTTAATGAAGGCTCAGAACAAGTAGAAGCGGAAATCCTTGAGGCAGAAACAATTATTGCAGCAGCAATGAAAGTTGCAGCTGAAGATATGCTCAAAAAATTTAAATCTGTAAACAATAGACTAAGCAGTATTAAAGTGAAACACCAGGAGTACGTGGAACACGCGCAAGGCGTATTTGATGCAATTACACAAGGCAAGAAACATGTCGTTGAGCAACTAGCGGAAAAAGTAGAGCATGAAGAAGATATGTTGGATAAAGAACTGGTATCTATACTTAGTTCGATAGCAAAATTTACTGCGTCAAGCTCCATAAATGCCAAGGATCATGAACGTGCTGCCACCAACATCCTAAGTTTTATTACTTTGGGGAGCATCATTTTTGGCATCATTGTGAGCTGGCTTGTCAGCGGTTTTATCCTCAAGGCTATCCATAGGGCTATGGCTATGGCTTCAATTATAGCTTCAGGCGATCTTACTCAGTCCATCAAGGTGGATAGCAAAGATGAAATAGGTCAACTTTTAACAACATTGAACAGTATGCAACAGAAACTAATCGATATGCTTTCGCATATTTCAGGAACAACGACCCAATTGTCCACTGCCTCGGAAGAGATGTCGGTAATAACCGCTCAGACCAGTAGGGCAATCCAGCAACAGCAATTGGAAACAGAACAAGTCGCTACTGCGATGAATGAAATGACAGCCACAGTGCAAGAGGTAGCAGGCAATACAAATAACACAGCCAGCGCCGTATGTGAAGCAAACGACCATACCGAAAATGGTCGTAAGGTTGTTGAACAGACAGTTGAGCAAATCAACAAACTGGCAGAACAAATAAAGCATACCCTAGAAACCATTCAAAATCTGGAACAGTATAGTGAAGATATCAATTCAGTGATGGATGTGATTAACGGTATCGCTGAACAAACAAATCTATTGGCATTAAACGCCGCTATCGAAGCAGCTAGAGCCGGTGAGCAGGGACGGGGTTTTGCCGTGGTTGCAGATGAAGTGCGCAACCTAGCAAGTCGCACACAGGAGTCTACTCAAGAGATCAATCAGATGATTGAGAAACTCCAAAGCGGCTCCCGTCAGGCGGTTCAAGCTATGCAAGAAAGCCAGGAACAAGCTAGTACGGCGGTTGTATTTGCTACCCAATCAGGTACGGCTTTAGAAACCATTGCAGAAGCTGTTATACGCATTAATGACATGAGCACTCAAATAGCTTGTGCAGCGGAAGAACAAGGCGCAGTATCGGAAGAGATCAATGGAAACATTATACAAATCAATGAAATAACTCATCAGACGGCCAATGGTGCAGAAGAAACATCTGCTGCAAGTAAAGATCTGGCACGCATGGCTGCGGAACTTCAAGGGCTTGTTGCTAAATTTACTGTTTAGATGTAGTCAATATTTTATATACTATGCTTTCTATATCTAGTTTATTTTCTTATGTGGTTGCATAACTTCATTATATGCTTTCCTTGCAAGCCTATGCTGCCCCATTGAGGAATAGCGGAAACTGAGTATTTCCAGTGCATCGCTGAGATTTACTCGGTAACTAGCATCAATATTACTGGCGAAACGAAAAAAATTTACCGCTTTTTTCTGGTACAACAACGCTTGTTTTTTTTCGTTAAGTAGGTAACGCGTCTCGGACAACACCTGGAACATCGACGCTTTAATCAGAGGGTTAATCCTATGTTTATTCTGACTAAAATAAAGCCTGGCTTCAAATAATGCATTCATTGCACTGTCAGGGGCTTGCATGGCGTTATACCACTGCGCTTGCAAAATATTGCATTTGTAATTAATAAGCTCAACGGGCTCCATTGCTGCTTTTTCGTGAGTTAACGGGATTTCATTACAACCTTGCAACTCGCTAGCATCATCAGACAAGACTAGTTTAAGAGCGAACTCATTTTCCAGTTGAGACAAATAATTGAGTTGCCTGGCGCGTCCGTCAGGACTGGAGCCTACCAGTGTTTCAGTTTGATAACTGACATTACTTGCTGCATTTTGACTTGCCGTAGTTGTTCTGATTGAGTTTGTTTTATCCGGGTTATTTGCACTCTGAAACGATGTTATTAAAAATCCAATATTTATAGGAATCAGAATAAATAATAGTAATCCTAAAATATATTTAGTTTTTTGCGCGGACGTTTCGACTAATAGACTATTATTATAAGAGTCTGAGCTACGAAAAACTTTTTTGTTCAGAAAATTTTGTAGATCATTGATTAACTCACCTGCCGAATGATATCTATTATCAACAGATTTTTGCAACGCTTTAAGAATAATAACATCCAGAGATTTATCAACTTTATGATTTTGTGAAACCTTACTTGGCGGTAAGATAGGCGCTTCACAAATAGTTTTCACCAAATCCCCCAAAGACAGATTAGTCAACTCATAAGGCCTTTTTCCCGTGATCAATTCATAGAATATTACGCCCAATGCATAAATATCCGCTGCCGTAGATATTTCTTTTCCCTCAATCATTTCTGGCGCAGCATATTCGGGCGTCATCAACAACTTTCCGGTACAGGTAAAACCAGGCTTTGCTTGATCTTCATGCATGATTTTAGCAATTCCGAAATCCAGCAACTTCGGTGAGCCCTGCGTATTGATCATAATATTATTTGGTTTCAAATCACGGTGCACAATACCGTTCTCATGAGCAACTTGAATCGCCCGGCAAGTTTTTATAAACAGCTCAATAATTTGCAGAACATCAAGCTTGTTATTTTTCACATAGTCAGTGATTGATATCCCTTGGATGTATTCCATAACAAAATATGGCCGATTATCCGTAGTCCTACCACCATCTAATAAGCGTGCAATATGCGAATCATGAAGATTCGCCAAAATCTGCCGCTCTTTTATAAATTGTTTTTCTGACGCTTGATTGAGAAAACTTTTTTTAATAATTTTTATAGCAACCAATTGATCGAATTCGCCGTCTACACGTTCTGCCAGATAGACATTACCCATACCTCCCTGACCTATCAACCGCCTAATTGCATAAGGCCCCAGCCGCTCGGGAACAGCTGCCTCGCCTGCATCGATATGCTGCATAAAGGGAGAGTGTGATAAAAAATGCGGCGCTTGCTCTGAAGCCAGCACTAATAATTCAACTTTGTTAACAACCTCTGGATTTGCAGGACAGAGTTCCAGCAGTTTTTGTTGACGCTGTTTTAATGGCAGATCATGAACCTCTAAAAACAACGTTTCAATGTCATCAGAGCAGGCTAGCATAATGCATCTTTCAATTCGCTAAATAAGACCGCCTTAGCGACTGACCACTTGCGTTTCACGGTTGCAGGAGATATCTCTAACACCACTGAAATTTCTTCAATCGACAGACCAACAAAATAGCGCAATTCAACAATAAGCGCTTTGGTTTCATCTGTCGATTTTAATCGATCTATGGCCTGGTATATCTCGCTGAACTTCTGTGCATCAGGTGCCATATAGTGTGCTTCATCAAGTAACACTGGCTTTTCCTGCCCGCCGCGTTTTTCGGCGTGATTTTTTCTTGCATGATCAATGAGTACACGACGCATTATGCCACTCCAAACAGAGAAAAAATGTGCCCTATCCCGCCATTCCATCGTTTGCAATTCACGTAAACGAAAATAAGCCTCATGCAACAGCGCCTCAGTCTGCAGTGTATGATAGCTTTGTTCATTACGCATTAGCCGACGACTATAAACAGCAAGCTGTTGATAGGTGATATCAATGAGTCTATTTAACGCAGATTGATCGCCAGCACCCCAACCCTGTAATAATAGTGTTAAATTATCAGAATCCGGGTTGCGAGGCTTGTTTTGCTCAACAGGTTTCACAGCAGGGTATCTCTGATGTAACATCGTATTCATCGAACTTCCTTTTCGTCGCCCATGAGCCCTACCGGGCTAAGGCAATAAAAACATGATTTCCAGTTCTAGATGTAACACGCTATGCTGATGCAGACCTGTGATTTAAATCACAGTCTGCATTAAAACTTGTGCATTCAATAAAAACTCTCATTTTGGAAATAGTTTATTGTTGGGGTTCTGTCATTACGAATGGTGGAAGGTGGCACTTTTAACCTAGAATAATCAGTTGGCACGAATTTTTAGTGTAAGATATTGAAGTGCATAGTGAATTCGAGAATTGCATGGTCACCTTATTGGTGATCTGCATATTTTTGAATTTGCTAGGTGCATCAAGAGCTTGCGCTAGAAATCGTGGTGCAACTGATTAATCTAGGTTTAAGCCTTTGAGCACCAATTATTCTATTTCTTTACGTACCCGGTCTATGCCTAATTCCAATAAAGTTTGCATGTTTTTTTCTGGTATTTCTTCGATATTTGGATAGGTTGCGCGTGCCTTTTCCACACTATCTTCCCGAATTAAATGGAAAATAGGATAAGGCGAACGATTAGTATAATTTCTTACGTCATCTACGGATAAATCAGCAAATTGATAATCCGGATGAAATGTTGCGACTTGTATAATACCTTTAAGTTTTAGTGAAGCAATCAAACTGTCAAGAATACCAGCAAATTGATTATATTCTGCAAAGTCATGCAATAGCTGAGGAATAATAATTAAGGTTGTTTCTATTTCAGTGGGTTGTGTTTGCTTTAATCGCAATAGTTCATCAATGATCTCATCAATTAATGAACCATCATCAATTGCCGTGGATAAATAATAGCGT
>CALZHW010000198.1 GCA_945787125.1 uncultured Ectothiorhodospiraceae bacterium | reverse complement strand
TGCGCTCGCGATCCTTTGAAAGCTTATCCAGAATAAGCTGTTTTTTCTCGGCAAAAGCAGTGCCTTTGTCGCTCTCGCTCAGCGTAGTATCGACCCACTCAATCTCTTCGTCGGTAAGCACAGCATTTTCGATGCGACTTGAAGCACCAATATTGCTGATTAGCGCACTTCGATGGAGGTAGTCGGCTTCGGACTTACTAAGCGTTTCAAGCTGTGAAAATACCCGAACTATCTCGCTATTAAGGTCTTTCAGTGCTTTTTCAAGTGCCTGGTCTGGAGCAAATGAGAGCATGGCGAAACCCTCTTCAGGGGATGATTTCATACATCATGCAATATCGCGCAATATTGCGCAACTTTATTTTATATTTATTGCGCATTATTGCGCGATTTTTTAGTAAGATTAAGGGGATATCCCTTTATTCCTTAAAGGTTTGATTTCGTACATGAAACAGGTCGTTTAAGACCTAATAACGAGCTTATTTTAGGCTTTATTCTTGCTGTACAGGTAGTTGGCTTGGTTCGATCCCGTTAGCCAGCCTATTGGCTTAGGAAACTCCTTTTCCTAAACCAACAAGAGTTTTAAAGGCTAAGGC
Organism: uncultured Ectothiorhodospiraceae bacterium; assembly: GCA_945787125.1. Classification (GTDB taxonomy): domain Bacteria; phylum Pseudomonadota; class Gammaproteobacteria; order S012-40; family S012-40; genus CALZHW01. Next base: position 5,472 of record CALZHW010000198.1, on the reverse strand, counting down.
TACATCACCAAACAACGAGAATCATTCTCATGTACCACCGACCCCTTACCTGGACCCCTTATCGCTTTCAAATCAACACCTTAATTTTCCGTGCAATAACCCATATCCATATCAACAGGAACCGTCACCTTTCGCAGTTTTGTTCATGTTGGGGTTCATTCTTCACCCCAACCTACGGGCTGAAAATTCATTTTTCACCCCAACCTGGACTATAGAACCCCGGAAGGGCTACTTTACCCGTCATATACCTATGCGGGCTATTAGAACCAAACAAGCTTGGAATACCTAAAAGTGATCCAGTTATCTCTGAGATACTGCCAGCATTAAAACCAATTAAATTAGGCACCGCATCTTTACGATGAGCTACGTAACGCCCATAATTTGCAACGCCATCAGCACTTCTCATTGTTTGTTTTTTGGAAACAGCTGCTCCATAAAAGTTCACATTGAGTGAGTAAAATGTTTCTGATCCCGTCAGGTTGATACCGTTACTCTGAAGAAAAGCCAAGGCGTTGTCGAGAATAATACCACCCTGACTATGCGCTACTACCGTAATGTTTCGCCTCTGCGTTCCATGCCCCAATGCCCATGCCAAACTCTTTGCTTGCCTTGAGGGACCAAAGGATTTACCCAGAAAGGCCTCAAACATATCTTCAAAAAAGCCGCGCGTAGGATTATAGACAAGTGTGAATCTGTCCTCACCCGTCTGTAAATACCCATTATTAGCCGCATCGGTTAATGAATTAGAAACGCCGTTTATAAAAACAAAATTATTATCTATCGTGTTTGTTTTTTCAAAGGTATAGCCACCATCTTTACCCCTGGTAACGTTATATATTTGAGGCACATCGTTTACCCGACTTGAACCTGGTCCAGCATAGGTTAGATTAGAAAAGTCTGAATCAAACGTAGCAACTTCTCCTCCTATATTTACATCACTTCTTTCGTCACCTCTTTTTCCATTTAAATCATCAAAACCACTCGCAATTAAAGACACCCCTGCTTGAAAAACAAACGAATTTGCAGGATTCACTCCTGAAACTTTTACAGATACTGAAGCTGCTGCAACCATAGAAACACCAGTAAAAATTTTCAGCGCCCCCCTCCACTTGCTCCACCCATACCCATTTAGGTCAATACGTGAGAGTGGATTATTGTCCGCATATGAATAGCGATTCAGCCCTTGCGTACTCTCGGCATACTTCACTTGTGGATCTGCACTCATGAAGCGGCCTAACACGGGGTCATAAACTCGACCATTCATATGAATCAGTCCAACGCCATTCAGATGCTCATGTCCGGTAAAACCAAGGCTAGTCACGCTAGAGGTAAGCTGGCACGTAGAGTCGATACCATTGCAAGGTGTTACGCGACGCTTACCAAATGAATCGTAACTCAGACGCTCAACGACTACCCCTGATTCATCAGTAATTGCATCTATTGATCCAAGATGATCTTTATGAAAATAACGAGTATCGGCGGTGGCGTTATCACGCTCCTGATAAACCGCGGCCATGCCAGAACCACCATAGACGTAATACTTGTGTGTGACTACGTTATTTTTGGTCTGCTTCTCATAAAGTGTATTAGAGTTACCGACCGGCTTGAGATATATCGTTGTATACTCTTCTCCATTCTGATCGCTAGTCTGAACGATACGCCCTTGATCTGGAGCATAACCAAAGGTCGAGTACGAAGCACCCGACTGAATATCATACGGCTTGTTGTAGCTGGTGTAAGCCAGTGTTCTGCCGCCACCCGACAGCATGTTGCCATTGGCGTCATAACTGTAACTATTTCCACCCGCACTAGTTACTGCATGTGGCCGCACTGAATTGGCACCACTTGCCGGGTAGACATAGTCACTACTACTGACATCTGACTTATGGGTGATATTGCCGATTGCGTTGTACTGATAGGTTTTAGTCAATGCGAATTCAACTAATTCGGCGGAGGTTAAACGATTGAGATCATCGTAAAGGAAGTTCTCTGTATACCCCTGATTATCGTCAATGCGCTGTGTGAGATTGCCTAGCGCATCAAAACTATAACTCAGTGATTGAACCTCCCCCATACTACCTGCTGAGATCGCTGAAATCAGGCCTGTCGAGCTATCAAAGCTTGTAATAGTGTCTACATTATTTCCAAGCAACTCCCATGTCACCTGACCGTCAGCATTCATTGAATTAGCCGTCCAGTAGGTAATACTCGCATCTGACTTTTGCACCTTCGCCAGATAACCATAAGCGTCATAAAGATTTTGTACTGCAAACGGTGTTGCCCCAGTTCCATCAGGATAGGTAATGGTACTCACTTTACCTACATCAGGGTGACCAACAGGATAATATGAGGTTGTCATTTGATATGGCGTACCGAGAATGGTGGTATTAACACCTTGCTCCCTACCGTATTGATCATAGCTATAGATTTTTGAATAGACATCTTCCGGTCGGGTAACCGTGTGTAGTTTACCCACACCATTTATTGCTGTATCAAACACCCACGTGGTTGTACCATCACCATCAACACGCTCGATCATGCGCCCCAATTTGTCGTACTGCATCGTCGTTATCTGGAGTTTGGCATCCCGCTGCCATTTCATTTCGCCCAATACGTTAAACGCATAATCCCAATACCCCATATCGGGGTCATCCATCCAGACCTTCAAGCCACGGATGTTATAGCCCATACTAGTCTCGTTACCCATCGCATCGATAACATTAGTCAGATTCCCGAAAGGATCATATTTATAACTGACGCTGTTCCCCAGAGCATCTGTTATCGAAACCAGTTCACCAACCGCGTTGACAGTACGACTGTTGGTTTGTGATAACGAGTTGGTGACACTGGTAGTCATCCCTTGATAACTGTAGCTTGTAGTTCCAGCCACACCGTCGGAAATCACTGATTCAACACGGCCGAGCACATCATAACTATTGGTCGTCCATATCTTTGAATCACCAGTAAAATAGTTACGTGAAGCTCTCCACACCTGTCCTTTGGTATTATATTCAGTATCCTTATAGACCAACATACCGGCAAAACCTATGGTACAACGCTGTACTTCACGACTAAGCTTATCGAAATAGACAACTGCAGGCGGTGAGCCTGTGGTTACTGACTTCACATAATTTAACGCATTTGACGACGTGCTCGGGCAGCTGAGATCACTGCCACTACCATAAGTCGTAACTGTCGATGTGCCATCGCCACGATATTCACCAGTAATTCTACCAAACACGTCAAAATCCCAAGTAGTTTCCAGTGAATTTGACCCAATAAGACTTTTAACCTTGCCAAAGCTTGCATCATATAATCTAGTTTCACTATGCCCTTCAGCATTCGTGATCACATATGGGAACTGATTATTGACTGAATCATAGGTCGTCGTGGTGATACGTGGTTCTGCTAAATCAGCACCGGTAACCGTGGATTTAGTTTTATTGCCGTAGCTGTCATATTCATAGGCGGTCGTCACCCACAAAGCAGGATTATTAGGCTCTATGGTCTCACTCTTCAACAGACCACTCACTGAGTCATATGTAAAAGAAGATTCGCGTGACTGCGCAGGCTCACCGGGAATAGTGTTAGTCAACTTTGAGCTAGTGACCACGCCGAGACGCCAGTTAACGGCATCGTTAGTCATTATGCTATCTGTTTGACGCGTAAATGTTTCGATACCATCTGTCGTATTGATGGTGGTATAACGCGGATTACCGTAAGCATCATACCCTGATGTCGAGTTGGTAACGGTTGAAATCAGACTACCATCCGTCTCATATTGGCTTTCAACACTTTGTGCAAGATACGAAAAACGCATTCCGGCATCGGAAAGCAATGTGCCATAGGTATAATCAACACGCCGAATTAGCGTGTTATCCGCCAGACGTACTTCGCTATTTGCAGCACGACCAATTAATTCGTAATTGGCAGGGTCTTGTAGATATTCCGTACGCGTTGTAATGCCAGTTACTTCATCGAGTGTTTCTTGCCACTGAAAACCTAAACTACCTCGACCTAAACGATGCGCCTTCATACCACCATAGGTATAACTCATTTTATAACTGCCACCGATACCATTATCAGTTTCATGACTCGCGACCACATACATTGGTGATTGTATATTTACAACATCAGGGAATTGCGGTGGCGTTGTATCTTTTGTATAGACTGTGTTATCTGTGAGTGGCTTGTAGCTAATAGACGTCTGCGCCCCGAAGCCATTTGTTATGACTTCTAAAAAATCCGGGAAGGGTCCTTTTCTTAAGAAGCCATATACATAGCCAGTTTCACTACTTTTAATTAAATCAGTTAGCCCATCACCATCAATATCGCCCAGTGATATCAATCCATTCCCTCCACCAGGGCCACCTGCAGAACTGTAGGTGCTGCTAAATGTTCCATCCCCATTCGACAAGAAGGTATAAACCCAACCTGTCTCGCTTGATTTAACAAGATCGGCATGGCCATCGCCATTGACATCCGTCAGTTGAAAAAGCCCAGCACCTCCTCCGGGGCCACCTGTAGAGCTATAGGCACTATTGAATGTTCCATCCCCGTTTGATAAAAATGTATAAACCCAGCCCCCAGCCGCCTTAATGAGGTCAGCCATGCCATCACCATTCACATCCGCCAATGACACTAACCCTTTGCCCCCACCAGGGCCACCTGTGGAACTGTAGGTACTGCTAAATGTTCCATCCCCATTCGACAAGAAGGTATAAACCCAACCTGTCTCGCTTAATTTAATAAGATCGGCATGACCATCGCCATTGACATCCGCCAGTTGAAAAAGCCCAGCACCTCCCCCGGGGCCGCCTGTAGAGCTATAGGCACTATTAAACGTCCCATCCCCGTTTGACAAGAAGGTATAAACCCAGCCCCCGGCCGCCTTAATGAGGTCAGCCTTGCCATCACCATTAACATCGGCGATTGTCACCATTCCTTCGCCCCCACCAGGGCCTCCCGTTGTTGTATACGTTGCAGAATCATAGGAATCAAAACTTCCATTTGCCCATGACAGGTCTATTGGTAAAAAGCACTGTCCCTGAGCACACTCTGTAATCTTGGATATGCGAAGTCGTTTTGTCGATGAACTATTTTCGTATGATAAGAGGTAGCTCCTAACATGACTTTCATTTAAATACGTATCTATGGTTGCTAGATTTGTGGGAGTACTATATTTTGCCCCAGCGACAAACCCTACGTTTGGATCAATACGGGTTGATGCAGGATTACTATCACGTGGATATCCGAAACGGACAGAGAGATTGTTATTACCATAATCAATCCGAGACACTCGATAATGCCCGATACTGGCTTCTTCAATATAAGAAATCGTTAACTCATTCCCAACCGTGTCGCTAATTTTGTTAGCTGCCCACAACAGGGTTCGTAACTGCCCATTGCTTTGAATGGTCACATTGACATTAGAATCAGCCGTATTACCAAACTCTATCGTTCTGCCAGACT
>CALZHW010000197.1 GCA_945787125.1 uncultured Ectothiorhodospiraceae bacterium | reverse complement strand
TTACGACTCTTGCCGTTAAATAGTTAATATAGGTATTTGGGTAATGGGATTGCGTGCTATGACGTGTCATGAGCGAATTCATACATTTTATTGTTTTTTTTTGGTGTTATTGCTGTCGTTGTTATGCACTCATGTTAAGGCAGACGGGAAAGACCCCTTTTTTCAAGATTATCAACATGAGACCAGTCTGATTGTACCCATTCCGCAGTCAATCAAAATTGATCTGGCCAAGGCTCGATTGGGAAAATTGTTGTTTGAAGACAAGCGTATTTCCAAGGGTGATAAAAAGGCTTGTGTTGAATGCCACTTGCCGCACTTGGGAGGGGTCGATAATGAGCCGCTATCAATGGCGATCAATGATAAACCACGTACAACGAATACTCCCACTATTTTCAATGCAGGCTTGTTGCCAATGCTGGGTTGGCGAGGAACAGGCACAAGCCTGGAAGATGTTACTGAAGCAGTCATAAAAAGTGAAATGGGTCTTGCAATGAATTGGCCGGAGTTGATAGAAAAACTCAATGCTATACCGGCTTACCAGAAAAACTTTACTACTATTTTTAAAAAAACGATTGAACCTGCCCATGTGAAAGAGGTGATTGCGGAGTACGTGCGTTCACTCATTACTCCTAACTCCCGTTTTGATCAATACCTGCGGGGCAACGAAGACGCGATAATACTCGAAGAAAAGCGTGGCTTCGAATTGTTCAAGAGTTATGGGTGTTCTTCATGTCATCAAGGAGTCAACTTGGGCGGAAACATGAGGGCTCCTTTTGGTCTATTCGGCAACTACTTACAGGACAAAAAAGATAAAAAAGATAAAACGATGACTGACCGGAGGATTTACAACAACAATAATCAGGCGCAAGATCAAAATTTGTTTCGAGTGCCTAGTTTACGTAATGTAGAACTGACAGCCCCCTATTTTCATGATGGTTCTACCAAAACATTGAAAGAAGCAATTGAGGTAATGGGGCGTTATATGCTGGGGCGGGATATTCCTAAAAGTGATGTCTCTCTCATAGAGCAATTTCTACAATCCTTGAATGGAGAGCTAAACGGAGAGGCTCTGTGAAAAAAGGACTGCTGTTTCCGCTTTTTTTAGTCTTTCTTACCCTGCTATCTATGGCATTCCTTAATACCAAGCTTAACTCGGTGGATATTGAACAGCATAATCGTGTCAACGAGTTAATTCGCGTTCTCAATCAATCCAATGCAGCGTTAAATGAAGATGTTTATAAGGTGTATGCCGGAGTTGGTCGAAATTACGACGCAATATCCCGTTCAATACTGGATTTACGTAATATACTTGATGAGCTTGAGACCGGTGAGGGTGGGTTGTCTTCGGTGGATAACCCTGCACTCATTGAAACGTTTGAGGAGTTGCGTGCATCTGCTGAGCAAAAAATCAAGCTAGTGGAAGAGTTTAAGCTACGACGCGCCGTTCTCAAAAACTCACTCGATTATTTCCCAGTCATTATCGATAAAGTACAGAGATCTGCGCTCTATGCAGACGACATGCAGTATGTGCTGGGTTTGATTCGGTCAGTGTTGTTTATCGCCATCAATGGTGATCAGAGCTGGCGGGATGAAGCCACTCGTAAATATGATTATCTTGAAGCACTATATCACGATGAGCTTATGCAGCATCTGCTAGAACATGCTTGGTTGATCATCGATGGCAGCCAAAAAGTACATAAGGTCTTTGTTGAAGAATCGCGCTCACCGCTAGAGGTGCAGATTGGCACACTCCATGATAGCTATCTACATTATTACAAAAATATTGTGCGTGAGGTTGATCAATATCGTTCGTCCATGTTTTTGGCAGTTATACTGCTGGCATGTGTCATAGTGTATATGGTGAGCATGCTCAGCCGTAATGCAATCAAGCTTTACCGTGAACGTGAGCGTGCCCAGGTTACGCTTAGTTCAATTAGCGATTCCGTCATCGTTACAGATACCAAAGGCGTCATTGAATTTATTAACCCTGTAGCAGAGCGCATGACTGGCTGGGATGCCAAACAAGCTATTGGTTCTCCTTTGGTTCAAGTGGTGTGCTTGTTTGATAATCTTTCTCGCGAGGCGATAAACGATAAAATCGTACAGGCGATCGGTCAAGAAAAGCCTGTTTTGTTACGAGATCCTATGTTGCTCGAATCGCGGTTTGGCGGTGAACTGTTGGTAGAGGCCGTAATTACTTCCTTGCGAGATCAGTCCAAGCATGTCACTGGCTCTCTGATTGTTCTGCATGATGTTACACAGGCCCAGCGCATGGCTAGCAAGCTCGAGTGGCAAGCAGCCCACGATGCACTGACAGGACTTGTCAATCGACACGAATTCGAGCGCCGGGTCAACGAGGCTTTAATTGCTGCACATCAAGACAAGGCTGCTCATGGTCTCATGTTTTTGGATCTGGATCAGTTTAAAGTCGTTAATGATACTTGTGGACATATGGCTGGGGATGAGCTGTTGTGTCAGATCACAGCGCAGTTGAAAAATACTCTGCGTGCGGGAGATACTCTCGCGCGACTGGGAGGTGATGAATTTGGTGTTTTACTTACCTATTGTCCGCAAAAGAATGCGCTGGCTATGGCGGAAAAATTATTGCGGGCGGTCCAGGATTTCTCGTTCTATTGGCAGGGCAAGAGCTTCAAGATAGGTGTAAGTATCGGGCTGATGACAATCACCGAATTTTCAGAGAATCTGACCGGTTTGTTGAGCGCAGCAGACGTGGCCTGCTACGCTGCAAAGGACGCTGGCCGCAATCGTGTTCATCTATATCAGCCCAGTGATGCCGATATGGCTAGGCGCGAAGACGAAATGCACTGGGTAGCCAGAATCAACGACGCCTTGCAACATGACCGCTTTGTCTTGTTTGGTCAGTCGATCAAACCCATCCAGGAAGAGGGCGACCAGAGTTCGTATCGAGAGGTACTTATTCGAATGATAGCGGAAGATGGTTCGATCATTCCGCCTGGAGCTTTCCTGCCCGCTGCCGAACGCTACAACCTTATTGGCAAGGTGGACCGCTGGGTAATTGAAAACGCTTTCAAATTTTATGCGGAAGTAAAAAATAGCGGTGCATCTACGATACAGCTATCCATAAATCTTTCAGGTACATCCGTTGGGGATAAAGACCTGCACGATTTCATCGAGCAGAAACTTGAAGAACATGGCGTACATCCGCAAGATATTACCTTCGAGATTACGGAAACCGCTGCAATTACCAACCTGAACCAGGCCATAAAAATGATGCGCGAGCTGCGCCCCCTTGGTGTTCGTTTTGCCTTGGATGATTTTGGTGCCGGGCTATCTTCGTTGGGTTATCTCAAGAACCTGCCGATTGATTTCGTTAAGATCGATGGAAAATTTGTGACTGATCTTGTTACTGATAAAGTATCCAGAGCAATGGTCGAGATGATTACCCACGTAGGCAACGTGATGGGGCTTCAAGTAGTGGCTGAATTTGTTGAAAACGAACAGATCATCGAGATACTGAAGCAGATTGGTGTCGATTATGTACAGGGTTACGGTATAGATATTCCCCATGCGTTAAGTGATTTCAAACCTCCGCAAAGGAAAGATTTAATTAACCGACAAGCGATGTAATTGCTGCTGCTCAAGCTTAAATTTTTGCGTTGGAACTAATGCAGATAAGGTGCTTTTAGATATCGATTAACCATGTTAAACCAGGGTGCTGCGTATGGATGCCTCTCTAATAGTGTTCAGAGATGTATTACCGTAGCTGTAAAAGTTCAAACCTGACCTGAGAGTTGCCAGATTAGTGAGACAACGATTTGGATCAAGTTTGAACTAATGTATTTAATTTAATCTTGTATTACTGGCTTTGAAAGGCAACTATCACTAAATGCATTCATATATCCGAATATCCGGATCATCTATAAGATAGGGCTTCAGTGCGCTGACGACATCTTCCTGAAAAAGATGACTGGAAAGGTAGTCTTCAGCATTTTTTTTCGAATCGAAACCATGCAGCACTTGCACATCTTCGTCCCTCAACAGCAACTCTTTGGATTTAGCCCCGGGAATATCAGACAGGAAGGGTTGACGATACTTTGAGTATACTTCTCCTGCATTCGGACGGTTCTCTGGGGCAACCTTCATTGTGATTTCAAGAAATGCTTTCATTATGTTTACCTCCTGATTGCTGATTAAAGTAGCGGGTCAACCGCTAATCAGGTGACTTATGAACCACCCAGTGAGTATGATGGCATTGGGAACGAATCGCTGTCTGTTATCTATATAACAGTATTTAAGGAACGCGCACGAAATTGAGTTTATTTGCCGATCAGGTGTTCAATATCAGCGATTCCGCGTACGCACAAGTATTCCCTGTTGTAGTTAAGGACGCCCGTTTTTCTGAGCTTATTGAGGATGGTGCTTATTACAGGACGGCTTGCGCCCACAAGATCCGCCAACTCCTGTTGTGAAAGACGTATATGCATGCCAAAACCGTGCTCACAACGTGTGTTGAATCCATTGGACAGTTCACGAAGAGTCTCGGCCAGGCGAGCCTCTGTATGTTTAAAGGCAAAGCATTCCAGTCGCCGCTCCATCTGGCGCTGACGCCGAGCGAGTGCTTCGATAACTCTCATGCTGAGGGCAGAGTGATGGAGTAGTAAGTTGCGGAATTCTGTGGTCGGGACTCGCCACAGAGAAACCGAGCCTTTTGCCGTTGCTGTGTCTGTAGAAGCAAGTGACTCAGAGGTGCCTAAGGTAGGGCCAAACAGTTCGCCAGCTGTTAAGAAACCGGTAGTGAATTCATCTCCGTCGTAATTGACACGCGCAAGTTTGACCTGCCCGCTGAGAATGCAGAATAGATTGTTACAGTGTTTGCCTTGCGTATAAATTTTAGTGCCATGTGGGTAGGTCTGCATAATTGCCGATGGGCAGTCTTGATGTAACTCTTGCAAAGACAGGTCTGCAAGAAGCAAACAGTGCTTTAGGTCGTTCGCCTGGATATTAAGTAGGTCTTCACTAATTTTTTCCATTTCTCTTTCCTGCTTGGCTTCGCTACTTCAAATGGCGCTCCATGAATCCCAATTCTAAGTTACTATTTAATGAGAGGTAACTTGAAATAAAAAGTTGTGCTTACACCGGGTGTTGACTCAAAACCGATAGCGCCTTGCTGTAGCTCTATAATCTTTTTACAAATATTTAATCCCAAGCCTGTTCCAGGTAGTTTGTTATTCACTTTTGAATTAAGCTGCTTAAACTTTTCAAATAATAAACCCTGTTGCTCAACCGGAATACCAGGCCCGTGATCAGTTATTTCAACAATTGCGTTATCGTCATCAGTTTTGATATTTATTTCGATGTTATCATTTTCGTAGGTGAACTTTGCAGCATTTGAAATCAGATTGCTCATTACTTGTGACAATCGTTGTTCATCGCCATTAATCATAATTGGTTTTGTGTTCTCCGGAATACGGAATATTAGATTGACATGGCATGTTCTACAATACTGTTCATTTAGCTGTATTGAGTTCTTAAGCAATGTGACGAGATCTAATTCAGTATTTTTAATATCAAATTTTCCTGATTCCAATTTAGCAAGGTCTAAAATATCATTGACTAAACTAAGCAGGCGTTCGGTATTACGGAATGCGATCTCTGAAATTTCCTGTTGCTTTTCATTAAATGTCCCAACTTTGTTATTGACCAGTAGCGATAAGGCGCCGTATATCGAACTTAATGGCGTTCTTAGTTCATGGCTCACCATGGAGATAAATTCATCTTTAGCATGATCAAGAATTTCCAACTCTTTCACTTTCAAGCGCAATTCAAGTTGGCTTACTACTTGGCGTGCTAATGCTTGTAATGCCTCTTGTTGAGCAAGAGAGATTTTTCGCGCATTGTTCCCTATGACACACAAAGTTCCAAGTTTTATGTTATCACTCATTATTAATGGGGCTCCGGCATAGAATTTCACATGTGGTTCGCCAGTAGCTAATGGATTATCATGAAATCTCTCATCTAAACTAGAGTCCTCGACAATAAATATTTCGTCATTAAGAATCGCATGCGCACAGAAAGCAAATTCGCGGGGAGTTTCGCGAGCATCTAGACCGTGATGTGATTTAAACCATTGTCGATCACGAT
>CALZHW010000196.1 GCA_945787125.1 uncultured Ectothiorhodospiraceae bacterium | reverse complement strand
AAGTGGTAGGGCCTGCCTGGAAAGATGTCGCTGCGCGTTACAAAGATGATGCCGCTGCTAGAGAAAATTTAATCAGCAAAGTCTCTAAAGGTGGTTCTGGCAATTGGACTGAAGTTACCAAGGGGGTTCCTATGCCGCCGTATTCGCCTCGTGTCACAGATGAGAATATTGCCAAACTTGTAGATTTCGTTTTGTCATTATAATTCTAGAAAACTCATAACTCATAACCGGAATTCAACGTTGCAAATGTGCCACCTTCCAGCACCCATAGTGGCAACCCCTTACCGAGAGACGCCGTGAATACGTCCTTGTAGGCTTGACGGTAGCATCCTTGCTGCCGACACTCTCGACTCTAAATAAGGCCTTGCCACTACGCGCGCTGATAATGGGAAATAGTTTGAGCGCCGATTGTGAGTATTAAATTGAGAGATATGCAAAAGCTTGCATGCGCTTGGATTGTTTGTGTGCAGGCGTTTGTAGTGTGAATTAATTTGTCGCTAGTGAATCTTATTCGGCGAATCGAGCTTGTAAGAAATGACGATGAATTATTATGATGTTTCGTTTTACTTGCTGAATCTGCAAATTGATTTCTTCTTCTGACATGTTTTCCAGCTCTGTTAATCCTTCTTCAGAAGCAAATAGCTGGATGGGTTTAAGTGCGTCAGTCATAAACTCCTCGTCTATTTGGGATAATGGTCCCCAGATTTCCATGGCTCGTAAAAATCCGTAACACCATTCGTCGGCAATGGTATTAGCTTTTCCTTCCAGGCTGCCCTCTGAAAATAGCGGCTGGTAAGTTTCATTGAAGATGGCGTTCATGATGACAGATTGAATTTCCATCGCAGCGCCGATAAAGTCGCTGATTTCGTTTTCAGCTTGCCATTCAGGACTATGCTGTTCTCCGCCCCAAAGTGCTGGCAGCCATTGTGATACTGTTGCAATATCCGGTTTGCAAGCGCAAGCCGCGAGTAAGCCATCAAGTTCAGAAATATCTAATATAGAATACTCAGTACCATATTGCTGTAGTGCTTGTGTGATTATTTCGTATGTTTTTGTCGAATTCATTTGATTTACTTTTGATTTAATAGGGCTTTGTTTTTTGCACGTGAGTGAGAGGAGTTTAACGGATTAAGCGAAAATCATTTTAATGCCTATGCCAAACAAAATGCACGCAAGCACTATGCGCAATATCCGATCAGGCACTTTTACACTAAGTCGACTACCCAAATATATGCCGGGAATAGAGCCCATCAATAACATTGCCAGCAGGCCGAAATCCACATTGCCTATCAAAAAATGCCCTGTTCCAGCAATCATTGTCAGCGGTACTGCGTGAGCGATATCAGTGCCGACGACTTTAACGGCACTTAAATGCGGGTAAAGTATACTAATAACAACGACACCGATAGCACCTGCGCCGATAGAGCTTAAAGAAACGACCAAGCCAATGAATGCGCCAAACAGAATAGTGAAAGCAGGACGATGTTCTTTTAGTTGAACAATAGGCAGTCGACTAATGGAGCTTATAATTTTTTTACGGAATACCATTAATGTGGCAGTAAGCAGCAAGGCTAGGCTCAAAGTCGTTTGTATGAGTGAATCAATTGCCGCTGTGTCGAGAGCCATAGCGGATAATATATAGATAACGCTGAGAGAAGTGGGGACGCTGCCCATCGCCAGGTAACTGACAATTTTCCAGTCGATGGTTTTTTGAACATGGTGCGTCCAGCCACCAACAAATTTTGTGGCTGCGGCAAATAATAAATCGGTACCCACGGCGATGAGGGGTGGTATACCAAATCCCAAGATTAGCACAGGCGTCATAAATGCGCCGCCACCTACACCGGTTAGACCAACGAACATTCCTACGATAAAACCACTGAGGGGGAATAACCAATCCAAGCTACAGACTCTCTACAACGATAGAGTGCCATAATGCCACAAATGTTTATAACTAAAAAATCATAAAAAACTATTTCTATATACGGAAAGAGGTATAAGTGGTGGGGCAATAAAAAACCTTGCCGGTAGGTTCATCTATCGACAAGGTTTTATGTTTTTGGCGTGTATTAATCTGTAACTGTTAAGTAGTTACACTAATCTTCCAGCTGTTGAATGCCATCCAATAACCATACGTGCTCATGGCGATTATTGGGTCGTAGAAAATGCCAGGCCTCCTGAGTTTCGATGATTTCGGGCGTTTCATCTGTTGCGTCATCAAATTCACGTAGCGTTACATTAAATACGACGGTAGCTTCTGTTTTGTTATCCTGGGGGATAACATTAACGAGTTCTGAGCGTAGTGAAACAATTTCAGTACGATTTTCACCGCTACGTGTTTTTATCTGATCTTGCAATTCAGCAAAGACACTGTCTGTACAAAATTCACGCAAATCACTCAACTCTTTTTTATCCCAAGCTTCCTGTAACAAGTTGTAAACATTATCTGCCCCGTTGAGAAAACTTTTCTGATCAAAGTCCCTTGGAATCTTTCCTGTTGGCAGTATGTTTTCAACATTATCTTCCGGCGTGGATGATCCGCTTTCAGTATAGGATTGCCGGGTTTGAAACGTTTCACTATCCGTCGAATCGTCGTTCATCGGCGCGCCATTGGCCGTCACTGGCTGGCCTTGCTTTCGCCGGGTAAAGATTTTGAACAATGCGAAGGCAATGAGTCCAAAGAGTAAAATGTCCATGAAATTGATATTTTCAAAGGCGCCGCCAAAGAATAATGCACCCAGCATGCCGCCAATCATAAGACCACCCAGCAAGCCCATCATGCCGCCTTTTTTCGCCATGTCTTGTTTACGTGTTGTATTTTGTTGCTGTGCTTTAGTTGGGGTTTGACTTGCGCTGCCGGTACGTTTGGCTGTTTGCGATTGCGCGGGTTTGCTGCCGAAGGATTTGCCGCCGCCCAAACGTTTTGCTTCAGCATCCGTTACAAAGCTAACGGACATCGCTATGCCTATAAAGATCGAAAATGCAAATACAGTGATTTGTTTCATAATATTCCCTAAAAACTTTTTCCTGAAAATTATTGATCTTGAAAACAATGATCTCAAAAACAATGATATTTTGTGTGTACAGATAGGTTTACAGTCTACCCGAAGTTTTAATGAATTGCATACTCTGTTAGATTACTTAACATCTTAGGATTAGGAGCGCAGAGCGACGAATCCGCTTGATGGGTGACCATACAGGTGTTTTTTTAACTACATTGACGCATTATTACTCATGAGGGCCGGCTTTATGTGGCATTTATCAAGAATGAAATTTAGGCAATTTTTTGTCATTGTTTTCGCAACCACAGTTATTAATAGCACGTCTAGTTGTACATCGGAGAATAGTTCGAATGAAGAAGACTCCGCGATCGTGCACTTGTTGCAAGAACAAGCCAAGCAACTTTATCTTGTCGAATATGAGATGACTGCAGAAAACTTAATCATGACCAAGCCGAAAGCAAGCGATGTGCTCTTGCAGCAGGGTGGTCAATTCTCAGCTTATATTGATAAGAAAAATTTTCCGATCAAAGCCCCGAATTGCGCTAAACTTATCATAGTGGGCATGAAGGAAACCAAGAAATCTGCGCCAAATGCAGAGCAAAGTATAGCCGATAAAATTGATCTCCATTATGATTTACAGGATGTATATAAGAAAAAAACTGCGAGCAAAAAGGTTATTATTGAACTCAATCCCTATATTATTAAAGCAACAGGTGACCTGGACAAAATTGAGTTAGCGCGGTGCAATGTGTATTTCAGAACTTATCGCGGTAAATATATTAATTCTCTGAAGGCATTGAAAATTTGATGTGTTGAGCGGTTATTTGGAAAAGCTTTCAAAGTGATGGACTTGGGCATATATCAACGCAAAACCGAGCCATGCAACGACAGCAACCGCGATTATAATTTTCTTACGTTTGGCTTTCCGTTCTAGTTTTAGAATGAATTCCAGTCTTTGTTTGTTATCCATAATTTTAAAGGTTAAATTGTAGGTAATAAAATTGTTGATGAATTATGAACGGTATCACAATAGTGGCTCTACGCCTACTGCTTGCTTTAATATTGAAAATATTGAACTAATTAAGGAATTTGGCTATTCTAAGGTTCCAATGCAGCTAATCAAACTTATTTTAGTATTTTTGCTCCTAATAGCGCCTTTTGAGGTTCTGTTTGCCAATCCGCATATGGCAGCAGCACCCGAAGACGCTATGTCGATGCATGCTGAACATTGCCTAGCTACAGCGGATGATTGCCATCATGCAAACATGCAGAATGACTGTGAAAAGCAATGTGAGCATTGTATATTCTGTAGCGTTGCGGTAATTTACCCATCATTATTCAAATGATAGCCTGTTATCATTTTATAATCCCTATATCCATCAAAATTCTACCGACGTTTATCCTGACGTCGATAATCAGCCTCCGAAATAACTTCCTAAAACGCACTGCACTGCCATATCGTTATTTACATAAGCGTAATTTTTTAGGTTTTGTAGACGAAGCACAATGCGCTCAACAAACTTTACACAGAAATGCCTGTTTACATACGATGAAGTGATTTGTTGATTGTATAGCATAGAATAAGGGCAGCTTCTAATTCTAATGGATAATTATAATCATTCGTTGACCCATAATAGTAAAAACAATTTTTTGGAAAACATCGCATGAAAAACATACTCGATTGTTGGTTTAATGCCAGGCAAACTAAACCAAATTTGAGCGCTAAATCGGAAAACGCTCGCATACTCATGCCTAAGCTGGCATTGATCCTGTTGATTCTTTTCTCAGCAGGCGAAATCTCAGCCGAAGATCTGATTGAAAAAGAAAGCAGTTTACTATCAGTAGAGCGCGCTATTCACCTTGCTTTGCAAGGCAATCCGAATATTGGCATGCAACGAGAGCACTATAACGCGCAGGCAAAAATTCCTGATCAGTTAGGTGCCTTACCTGAACCGCGTTTGATGCTAAACGCGGCTAATTTACCGTTGGATAGTTTTTCATTAACACAAACACCCATGACCCAAATTCAGCTAGGCATCAGCCAGGTCTTCCCGTTTCCGGGAAAATTAGCGCTCCAGAAAAAAAATTGCAGAAAATGAATCCCTTGCAAGCCAGCAAATGATTACTACAACTCAGCAAACGATAATTAAACAAGTTAAACATTTATGGTGGCAATTGTTCTATCTCGATCGATCTCTTGAGACAATAGGCAGAAATCTCGATTTGTTGACCGAAATTATCGATGTCGTGGAGACCAAATACACCGTAGGGAAAGGTTTGCAGCAAGAAGTATTACTGGCTCATGTAGAATTTGCCAAACTTGAAAATAGCCAACTACAAATCGAAGGGCTGCGTTCAAAAACACTGGCCAGTTTCAATCTATTACTTAATCGAGAAGCTACTACAAAGGTCTCACTTCCAAAAAATGTATCAAACAGCTTGCCGCAAGTCGATGAAGTTGCTCAAATGATAGAAACCGCTTTAGCGTCGAGACCTGAATTGCACAAAGCTAGATTACAGGTACTCGCTGCAAAAGGGCGCATGGCGTTAGCTGAAAAAGCCTACCGACCGGATTTTCAACTAGCCGCACTCTATGGCTGGCGGCAGGATCAAACTGGATTGGCAAGCGTACAGTTTTCGATGAACTTACCCTTTAATACCGAAAAAAGGCAAGATAAAAACAGAGATCAGCGCAACCATGAGTGGTTAGCGCAAAATACGCTTTAGAGAATATTCAGAACTCGGTGGCAGAAGAAATTCATCGAGCTTTGTCAGACTACGAGCGCACGCGTAAGCAAATTACTATTTATCAGGATAAAATAATTCCTCAAGCCAGCTCAACAGTTGACTCTATGTTGGCGGGTTATCAAGTCAACATGGTGGATTTTTTGAATTTATTACGTTCACAAATAAATTTATTTAATTTCCAAACTCAGTATTGGCAGGCCTTAAGTGAAGCCAATCAAGCGCTAGCTGCTTTGGATTACGCGATAGGAAAGAGGGTTGATGATGAAAAGTAAAATAGCGTTAGCGCTTGGCGTTACTTTGGTAATTGGCGGCTTGATGGGGATTTGGCTTGCAAATGTTTATATGGTCAAAGAAATGCTGGCGTCAAGTGACAATTTATCAGGCAGCGAACCCAAAGTATTATTTTACCGTAACCCGATGAACCCAGCCATTACTTCGCCGGTTTTTCAAAAA
>CALZHW010000195.1 GCA_945787125.1 uncultured Ectothiorhodospiraceae bacterium | reverse complement strand
GATCATGTAAACTCCACATTTTTTTCACTGACCATCCTCTTAATCTTCACCGCTTTTTCAAAATGATCGAGCTGATTCTCCTTTATCCACCATTCAGCAGCCTCCATTAACAATTCTGGATTATCATTCTTGTTCGCGAAAAATGCATAAAATGACAAACCTACATCCGAACCTTTATTTTTAATCTTAGTTTCACAAACTTCAACTATTTGTTGTCTTAAGCTTTCTCGCATAATTCAATTTTTACCTCGTGAAATTTTCGCCAGTTATCCAGAAGCCTGTGTTTGCCAAGTTAGCTTTCCATGCTCAGACAGGCTCCTAAAATACTGCGATTATGGGTTTAAATGTTATCACGATTGAAGACATAAGATCAAAAACAGCGAATTAATCAATACCTGAGCTCAAGTCATAAGTGCATAACCGGACAAAGTACTTTCTTTTGTACGCGAACCTCAGAGTATCGAGAAGATTAGCAAAGATAAAAAACTAGAAGCCTCCGAGACATCCATCTATTGATTCTATAATATTAATTTTTAATTACATTAAATGCCTTCAATATTCTACCTGAATTCAAGTATACTAATACTTAATGACTCAAGTTTCGGAGTATAAACTATTTCCCGTAATCAGCGCTCGTGGTGGCAAGGGCTTATCGAGAGTGTTGGCAGCATGGATGCTACCGCCAAGCCTATAGGGACGTATTCACGGCGTCTCTCGATAAGGTTTTGCCGCTATGAGTGCTGGAAGGTGGCACTTTTGCAACTTTACATGCCGAAACTTGAATTAATTAGGATACTTTTCAGTGGAGCACCCTACTTCCATGAATTACTTATGCGCGCTTTAGTCAGTCATCATAACACTCAGAAAAATACAGTACGCTTTGCGTGCATCAGTATTTTTCTATGTCGAATTATTTTTTATGGATTAGCCAGCTCTTTGATATTGCCTTTCTGCGCCATGGCAGGGGGCAGTCCTGAAACAACGTTGGTCGTGGTCAATGCTCAGTCGCCGCTTTCCGTGCGAATTGCCAACGAGTATGTACACTTGCGAGGTATTCCGGACAATCACATCTTGTGGCTGGAGGGAGCGCCTTCACTTGATGCTATTACAATTGAGGATTTTCGTAAAAAAATCTGGTCGCCTATACGCAATTTCATTCGTTTGCATAAACTCGAAGAAGAGATTGATGTTATCACCTACTCGGGTGATTTTCCTTACGCGGTGAATTTTACCTCTGATCTTAAAGCCAACAAAATCAAAAAGAACAAGTATCAGGGCAACATCGCCTCGCTCACAGCGCTGACCTATTTTGCCCGACGGGTTGAAGCGAGAAATATTGGGTATTTAGGGGTGAACTATTATTACAGGGATTTTGCGGGCCCGAAGATAAAAGCGGAAAAAGTCCAACCCGTTTCCTTTCCACTTCTAGAGGAAAAAGAAGTCAAACCTCTCAGACATAAAGCACGACAATATTTAAATCGGCAAAATCCAGCAGCGGCAATAAAATCTTATCAAAAGATTCTGGACAGTTATCCTAATGATCCGTTGAACTGGTACAATTTGGCTCGCGCTCAAGCTGCAACAGAAGAGTGGGACAAAGTAATAAAAAGCCTGACATTGGCCGTTGATTATGGATGGGTCAACAGTTTGCGTACTGACAGGGATAAGTATTTCAAGTCGCTTCACGCAGAACCGGAATTCCAAAAGTTAATGAATAGAATGGAAAATGCCTTCGGGCCATTCCTACTCACCAGCGGCTTTCGAAATCATTATGTTTGGTCAAGTGCTGATTTGACTTTATGGGAACCTGCCGATTCCCTGGATCAGTATTATCTATCAACGATGTTGGCTTATACCGGCGCCCGTGGAAATAGCTTTTCAGAAATCAAAAGTTATCTCACGACAGCAGCATTAAGTGACGCTAGCCAACCAGATGGTACCGTTTATCTGCTTGAAAATTCAAATGTTCGCTCAACAACCAGACAAACACTTTTTCCGGCCACCCTGACCGAACTTGTCAGGCGCAAGCGTAAAGCAGAAGTTCTGTATAAAGACAATGACCAGCAAAACGGCATACTTCCCATTGCCAAGACCGATGTGATTGGTGCCGTGGTTGGTTACGAAAATTATGAATGGAAAAAGACGAATAGCCGCTTACTTCCGGGCGCTATTGCCGAGACCCTCACCAGTTATGGCGGGGATTTCAACAAGGCTAAACAGACCAAACTGACCGAATTTCTCCGCTATGGCGCAGCGGGTTCCAGTGGTGCCGTGGCAGAACCTTTCTCTTTTCAGGAAAAATTTCCAGTCCCGTTAATGCACGCCTGGTATGCTGATGGCAGCTCCCTCGCGGAGTCATTTTACCAAAGCATCAAAGTACCTTATCAACTTATTATTGTCGGCGATCCACTGGCTCGACCCTTTGCAGCATTTGCTGACATCAAACTAAAATCCCCGCAGCTAACGCACCCTTGGTCAGGGACCGTGACTATTGACACGGATATCCAGCCGGCGCCGGGAAAAGCAATCAGCCGTATTGAGTTTTGGGTTGATGGCCAATACCAGTTCGATGTACCGTTCGATGAAACTTTCTCGTGGGATACGAGAACTGTAACAGATGGCAGTCATGACATTCGACTGGTTGCCATTGAAGATAGCGGCATCGAAACTCGCTCGTCTAACCGTTTTACTGCACGAGTATTTAACAATCATCATCGGATCGAAATTGAAAACGTCAGTCGAGCGGTTACCTATAGCGACACTGTTGAAATCAGCGGAACAGCAGTAGATGCAAAAAAGGTTGAGATCATACACGGCTATCGCATGTTAGGCTCGGCAATTGTAGAAAATTCACGATGGCGAATTGCGGTTCCAGCCAAGATGCTTGGAATCGGTCCAGTATCATTCTTTATAAAAGCGTCTTATCAAGGCGGAGCAACAGTGCGTAGCGATCCCATCGAACTCTCTATCGGAGTGCCAGCCAGTCTGGACCCGGCAATGGACGAAAAACCAATGGGTAATGGTCTGCGCGCGACAGTCTATGACAAGCAAGGAACTGCGCATGATCTGGTGATTAACCAACTGAATGGGCAGTTCAAGACATTACGTAAAAACAAACTAAAAGCTGAAAAAATAAAACTGGATGGCTTTTTTTATGCCGCTACCTCCGGCTTTTATCAACTCGCGGTAGCCGCCAACGGACATCTCAGCATTTCCATCAATGACCAGATATTGCTAGATCAACGTCTGTCTGCTCGTGAAGAAGATGCCTTTATACCCATCAGCCTGAAACAAGGCTGGTTCAAACTGAAGATAGACTTTGAAAATTCAGGCCCACCGTTCCTTAAAATCGTTCTTGGCGGTGAGCAAGTGCCTGAGTTTCTAGCAGGAGACATGCTGGCTCACTAGCAAACACCAAATAATCAAAACACATATTACGACGCTAAACCCATCATCCTTGAATTTACTTAAGTAAATCATCGCCTTTTGAATCACTCCCTCCAATGGTCACCCGCTTCTCAATTTCCTTCAGAGAGATAGTTTCAGGGATATACTTATTACCCCATCCCACTAGCGCGACAAGCACGTGATGTAGGTCTTGCCCCTTTTCAGTCAAGTGATAGGCATAACGCTTAGGCCGATCTTGATACTGGATTCTCTCCACCACCCCGGCGCTCGTTAAGCGTTTCAACCTTTCTGCCAGCAGATTCGTTGGAATATTTTCCTCCGACGCCAAAAACTCGCTATACGTTGTTTTACCAAAGAATAGGTCTCGAACAACGATGAGAGTCCATTTGTCCCCAAGAATATCCAGCACACAGGCTATGGGGCAAGAAGAACGTTTCGCATCTTTAGAGAGTTGGGAATGTGTCACTTTCATGATGGAAACAATAGCACAAAAACTAGTAACTTGCATTTGTAAAGAATCAAAGCTATAGTAACTTTAAATATGCAAGTTACAACATTAATCGGTGCCGTCGTGCAATGTTGCACGCGTAAAAAACAACTGGAGGCTATCCATGTACACACCTTTATTCTCCCTAGCAGCGGGTTTGACGCTTACCCTGCTCAGCGGCCTGCCTAGTAGTTCCCCGTATGCGGCCCCGAAACTAGATGGTGATAAACAGGCCCTTTTGCAAGCAATAAACACAGGAGATACAAAGTCACTAACCCCCGCCCAGGGCTTTGAAACATTTGGATCTTTTGATAAAGCACGTAGCTTTCATCCACAAATTGAGTTCTTCGAGACGGTGCTCTCTTATGGACCTACTGCCGACCCTAGAAACATGCTGCTTTTACTCAATCACTATCTCATCGCCAATCAACACAAGCAAGGGATTCATTTTCTTGAGCGGCTATTTGAGCACTACAATAGCATTATGGACTCAGAAACAAAGGCGGCATATCTTGCAAGCTACGCAATCTTGCGAGCCACCTACGCCGATGAAATTCCCTTGTTGCGAAGAATTCAATGGATAAATAAAACATTTGATATACTCGATGAAGCCCATCAGCTTGCCGACAAAAACAGACCAATCGTGCGCTGGGCGGCAGGATTAATTTATGCCCAGGTCCCTTGGTTTTTCGGCAAACAGGATGAAGCCATAGCTGAATTAACCTGGTTAGCACAGCACCCAGAATCGGAACCCATACCCGGCTTTTATCGCGAGGTATATCACTATCTTGGAAAACTACATGCCGATAAAGGCAACACTGTTTTGGCAGAAAAATATCTGAAAAAAAGCGGTTATGATCGCTATGAACCCTCGACCCTCTTCATGGGATGGTTCACCGCAACCCAAGACCAAGGCCTTACCTTCGCGCCCTCCCCTTGGATAGAAGAAGTCGTACCCAACAAGGTATTCGCCGTACGTGGTTTTGGTTTTTCCGAATTACACTTCGCGGTATCCGCCAATAACAAGGCATTAATCTCAATTGATGCTGGCACCCAACCCTTTAGCTTTGAAGCAGGCTATCAATTTCTTAAACAGAACTATCCAGATTTACCATCGCTGACAACCGTTTTTATTACTCACGCTCACTGGGATCATATCGGCGGCTACACTGCGCTCGAGAATATTAATTCAGACGTTAAAATTTATGGCCGTGAAAACTATCATGCTGTCCTAAAACGCGTGAGGCGAAACCATAGTTACAAATTATTCCGCAGCCAGAGCTTCAAAGACGAATGGATTAAAAACTACCAACCTGACGTTGTTATTGACCAGCTGACAGACATTACAATAGACGGCACTCACTTTGTATTAATCCCAGTAACCGGTGGTGAAACCGAGGATGCTATGCTGATCTATATGCCTGCTGAACAAGTTATCTTTAGCGGCGATGTTGTCATGCCGTATTACGGAGAACCTTGGGTTGAAGAAGGGTTTCTTGACGAAGCCATTGCGACCATGGACGAAATCATTAATCGTAACCCTAAACACGTTCTACACGGTCACTACGGTTTAACGTTTATGTACGGCACTGAGGAAATGAAAATTTTTCGCGATGCTTACTCTTGGTTAGTGAACGCTTCAAGAAAATACATCGCTAACGGCTACTCAGTAAAAGAAATTGTGCGACTTAACCTTATACCACCAGGATTACAAAATCATCCACCGGCGTTTCTTGGATACATTGCCCCACGCGACCACATAATCGCCCGTGTGGCAGATCATATGCTGGGTATCTGGCAGGAAAATGTTGCTGGCAATGACCCAACCGGACTAGACAATCTCACAACCATAGAATACGGACGATTACTTAAAACCTATTTATCCTTGTCAGAGGGTGAGATTAAACGCGCACTACGCAAAATGCTTGATGCCGGTGATAATGAGCTTGCGCTCAAGATGGCCATCGCCGCCGAAGAGTATTACCCAAAATCACAGGTGATGGCATCACTAAAAGAGGAAGCCGCAGACCGACTCCGCAGCGCTGGACAGTTTTTTGATCCATTTAAATTTGTTGTTTATACAGAAATAATTAACAAAGAACATATGCCGATCACAACAGACATCGTAGAGCGAGTAGAACAACAATGAATCCATTACGCGCCACCCATTTGGGCATCATTGTGGGCTGTCTCGGTGCCTGTAACACCGGAATTTTTAGAATTTTTAGGAATTTTTAGGGTCAGGTCTTGATTCGTGCGTTTGGCTGCTCTAGGTCACCAGGGTGGTAGGTTATGCATAGTACGTTTATTAAAA
>CALZHW010000194.1:2458-6369 GCA_945787125.1 uncultured Ectothiorhodospiraceae bacterium | reverse complement strand
TTCAATCGACTGTCAACTGCATTATTATAGGCTTGCTCAGCCTTTTCTGAATTGTTTTCCAGTCGTTCTATGTCACCCAGAATACTCCAGCCATCAGCATATTTCACGTTAGACTCGACAACAGCTTCGGCAAAACCGCGGGCTTCATCCAATTTTGCCCTGGCCATCGCAAGCCGAGCTTTAGCAACCAATATCGGGTTACTCTTGCCAGCATTGGCGTCCAGCGATGATAACTCTGCTTCAGCGTCATCCAGCTTGCGTAAGGCAACTAATGCCGTCATGCGTATTGCAACTAACTCCGGCTGTTCCGCTAGCGACAAATCATCGCCAGAGAATTCTTCAAGTAATGCGGTGAATTTACCTTGTTTCAGCATAGCCTGAGCCAGTGCAAGAGCAACAGCCTTACGCTCCAGACCCTGACCTATTGCTTTGCGAAACTCCTTTTCTGCAGCAGCGTAGTCACCCATTTCCAAACTTACCTCACCTAACAACCAACGCGCTTCAATATTTTGCGAGTTTTTCTGCAGTGCATTTTTCAACTCAATGCCAGCTGTTCGTAGGTTTCCTTGCTGATAATGCTGCTTTGCTTCGCGCAAATATTCGACATCTGTCAGCTCGCTATCAGAACAGGCAAATACTGACAGCGTAAGAATTAAAATCAAAATACTCGACACCAGCTTCCGGCTAATATTACCGCAAATACTACTCAACATATTTGACACCTCAATTTCCTTTTTATAAGCGGATCTTTAGCTGCTACCAGCTCACAATACAAATCAATACTGGAACTCAGTAAAGTTGTGCCTTTTGGCACAAGCGGTTTACCCGCGTTCCATCACACCGATTTATCGCTTAACTCTATATCCGTTAGTGCCGATAAGAATACTTTATAGTTGGCAGCTAATCCATTTGATTTTTTATACATCAAATTTTAACCTGCACAACTCGACAGAAAACGAAAATATTACGCAGAGACAAAATTTTGCTCAAAAAATCATCGGACAGCATTATTTTTGCTGAAAAAACAAGAGAACGAACAAAATGCATGATCCGTGCTAGAATTTAAGACTGCACCTAATATGGGATGTTTTCGCTTGTTTTTAACACAATCCATTACTACTTTCATAGGTTGAAGATGTGATAAAGCTAGTTGTGTTAGCCCTTATATTCATTGTTGCAATTTTTTTTCATGAAGAGTTGTCCATATTGCTGGACTCTCCGCTTGCAATTAAACAATTCATTCAAAGTGCTGGTTGGTCAGGCATACTTTTATTCGTCATTGTTTTCGTTTGCACCCAGCCATTTGGTATACCGGGTTTTGTATTTGTGCTTGCCGCCAGCCTTATCTGGCCAGCGGGCATCGCATTTTTGATTTCCTGGTTTGCAGGCACTCTGGCATCTATTGCCGGTTTTTTACTGGCGAGGTGGCTGGGTTATGATTTCGCTGAACGACGAATTCCTGCACGCTTTCAGCGCCTTAAGACAAAATTTTCTGCGTATACGCCAAAAAACATTACAATCTTATTTCTTATGTTTTACCTGGCACCACCATTGAGCTGGTTTCTGGGTCTTACAAGCACTCCACTAAAGATATTTACAATGGGTGCTGTAATCGGATTATTGCCGGTAACCTTGCTACTTAGCATCAGCGGGCCAAATATAATCGCATTTATTGCTGGGCTACCTACCTGGTTGATGGTATGCATTGCATGTTTATTGCTTGCGCTCATAACTCGACAGACTTTAATAAAATCCTAAAGTTCGCTCAGCCTTACGACAGTGTCTTTAATAACGACCGGTGACACCCGTATGTTACTTTATACAATGAAACAGGGGCACAGAATGCCATTTTTAACAGAAAACCTTAAAGCATATCTTACTAAGAATATTTTCTCACCGTTGAGTGGCTACCTATATGATGACTGGAGCCAATTATTGCGTTCACAAAAATATAAAATCTCACCCCGTTATATACCCCGCGCGTGTTTTATGACTTTGGCTAGCTTAGCAAATACCCGCGCAGCGGCAAAAGAAAAAGCCGAATATGATGTCGAGATTAGCAATACTGAAATTCCGCCACCGATTTTTGTTTTGGGGCACTGGAGAAGCGGCACCACACACCTTCACAATTTATTGTCCATCGATTCACGTTTTGCCTACCCGACTTTTCTGGAAGCAACGCAACCCCACACTTTTCTTACGACTGGTGAAAAAACCCGAAACTCAAAATTGCTAAAAGCACTGTCACCAAATACCCGACTTATTGATAACGTCAGTGCAACACTCGATGCACCAATGGAAGATGAAGTCGCGCTTTGCATATTAAGCAATCTTTCACCTATCATGAGCAATTTGTTCCCACGAAATGCCGAAGCTTTTGATAAATACTTAACGTTTAAAACAGCGAGCAATGATGAAGTGGAATTTTGGAAGCAACAATTCATTTATTTCATTAAAAAACTGACTTTAAAATACCAACGCCCAATGATTTTGAAGTCTCCACCTCATACATGTCGGATTAAATTAATTCTTGAGATGTTTCCTGACGCAAAATTTATCAACATTCATCG
Organism: uncultured Ectothiorhodospiraceae bacterium; assembly: GCA_945787125.1. GTDB lineage: Bacteria > Pseudomonadota > Gammaproteobacteria > S012-40 > S012-40 > CALZHW01. The sequence continues at coordinate 3,799 of CALZHW010000194.1, read as the reverse complement.
TAATCCTTATACTGTTTTTAAGTCCTACAAGCGTTCGATTATCATAATGAACAAAATGATTAGGGTACAAAACTACGAATCCAGTAATCTTGACCAACGCATAATGCAACAATACCGAAACCTATATGATAATTATTTTGCTGAACAAGCACTTATCCCAGAAAATCAATTTTCTGAGGTCGCCTATGACGACCTGATTGATAACCCAATAGCAGAGCTCGAACGCGTATATTCAGATTTGAACTTATCAATTGACAAGGAGCTGACTGGCAATTGGCAAAACTATCTTGCCAGCATCTCTAATTATAAAAAAAGCTCGCTAGATAACCTACCTGATGAATTGAAGAAGTCCATTCATAAAAAATGGCGAAATTGTTTTGAAACCTGGGATTACCCTGCTTAAACCGCTTTTCGCCCAAACACATTACTACTGGTATATGTACTACTGGTATAGTGGATTACTGATACAACGGATTTTCAACTGATGAAAAATCCGTTGTCATATTCAAAAGTACGAGATTTATAGCTTAGTAAGCAGCGCATTAATTTCCTTCAACTCTCCCTCATCTTTTACCTTTCCAAGAAGTTGCTCTAATTCAATTTTAGCCTCCTTCGTTTGGCCATTTTTAACCATTGCATAGGCTAAATGGTAACGAATTTGAGTAATGTGGGGAGCTTTCAAAACTGCTTCTTGCAATAAAAGCAAACCGCGACTGAACTCATTATTTTTCACCAACGCCCATCCATAAGTATCTGCAATACTCGCATTATCAGGTGCCAGATCATAAGCTTTCGCAGCATATTTCACGGCATCAGCATCTTCTTTTTCCGCCAATTCCCAGGCCAAATTATTCAATATCACCAAATTATCTGGCGCAAGTTTCAATGCCGCTTTATAGATCTCAATCGATTTTTCTGAATCTTTACTGGTTTGATAAAACTGACCAAGCACAATATGAGCCGCGAGGTCTGTTTGGTTTTTCGCTAGCCAGTCCGTTAACACCTGCTCTGCCTTTTGTGGCTGCTTTTGCTCGGTGTAGACTTTGACGAGTTTGAACACGACTTGATTATTGCCGTTTTTACTTAACGCTGTCTGATAGCTTTTTTCTGCATTGCTGTAGTTTTGTTTAACAACAAAGATGTCGCCTGCTAACACCCAGCCGGCGGGCTGGTCTTTATGAGTGTTTTTTAATTTTTCAGCAATTTGATTCGCTTTATCATAGTCGCGATTTTTGGTAAACAACTGGGCTAGCGCGGCATTGGCTTGTAGATGATTGGCGTCGATATCGAGTATTATGTCAATTATGGCGCGCGCCTTGTTTTCATCTTTCTTCTGTAAAT
>CALZHW010000194.1:0-2448 GCA_945787125.1 uncultured Ectothiorhodospiraceae bacterium | reverse complement strand
AACCTGACTATTTCAAATAACAATGCCGGATTGCGCGGTGACATTTCGTTTAATTTATTCATGGTTATTATGGCGTCATCCAGCTCACCTAAATCCACTTGAGTTTTCGCTAATGCGCTAAACAGTGACATTGAATTGGGATATTCTGATAAAACGCTCTCCACAACATCCAGCGCTTTTTGCGGTTGTTTATCGGCCAGGTAAAATCGATTGAGCACTAACACGGGTTCTAACGCTTTGGGCTGCTTGTTTCTGGCTTTCTTTATCCAGTCGAGGCTTTTGTTTTTATCACCTTGCTGCAGATATAGTTTGGCCAATTCCAGATAGGCTCGAATATTGTCAGGCTCATATCGTGTAACGTTTTTATAGTGCTTTTCTACCGTAGTGAGATCACCTTGCATTTGTGCCAGTCGCGCCAGGTTTATTTCAGCTGCACTGAAATCAGGTTTGATTTTTAATGCTGTTTCAAACGACGCTTTGGCCTTCGCAAGTTCATTTTTTCCTGAATAGGCAGCACCCATAAAATTATATGGTACTGGGTTATCGGGCTGCTTTTCGGCGAGCTCCTCTGCAGTCGTTATCGCTTTATCAAATTCTTTATTCCGCAAATGTGCCAAAACCAACATTACATCCGCGCGATGAAAAGAGTCATCAAGCTTTACGGCAGCTTCCAAGCTTTCAACGGCTTGATCCATATCTCCGGTGGCGAGATAGCTCATGCCTAGCTGCGTTTTTAGATTCACTTTGTCGGGAGAAATTGCCGCAGCTCGCTCAAAATATTCTGTGCCTTTCGATAACTCACCCGTTTGGCTATAAGCCAAACCCAGCATACTCAGGATATCAACATCATCTTCCGTCAACTTTTCTGCTTCGGTTAATACTTTTAACGCACCGGTAAAATCCCTGAGCTTAAGGCGGGTAGCGGCTAATATTTTTAAGCCGCCGGTATGTTTTGGGACTTTTGCATAAAATTCACTAAGATATCTATCCGCTTGCTCATACTTTTCCAATGCGTACTGCACCCGCCCCATGAGCAACTTCGAGGGTAAATGATTATCTGCTACGCGAAAAACTTCACGCAACGCGGCTTCTGCTCGTTTATTATCATTTTTACGAAGTGCAACTAACGCTTCCATATAATTAATTTGCGGCACATTTTTATTGATTTCTTTAGCATCTTTAATGGCCTCATCAGCCTCATCAATTTGATTGGATGCGAATAATGCCGATGCATAACCAATACGTGCGATGAGATTATTGGTATCATTATCTATGGCTTTTTTATATTTAGCTTTGGCGGCTGGCCACTTTTGCTGCATGCGTGATAAATCAGCGTCGAGAATTAGTGCCATTGAATGATTAGAATCAAGCGCCAGGGCTGTATCAACATTCTTTTGTGCGGTTTTAAGGTCATTCTTGCTGGCAGATATACGTGCGACGCCAAGCAAGGCGGGAATATTCTTGGCATCAATGGCTAATGCCTGGTTGAAATTGTCAAGTGCTTTGTCAACTTCACCCAACTTCAACTGTGCTTGCCCATGCCGCCCCAGCATTTCTGCTTTAAGTGGGTCTGGCATTGCATCGGTTATGACTAGATCGTTGACAACATCACTGGCTCTATTTTGCAGCAACAAAGCATCTGCATAACCTGGCATCCAATCTTGCTCCTTAGCACCATTTTTCTTTGCGCGGCGATATTCTTTTTCAGCAGCTAGCCCGTTATTTAATTTTAAATAAATATCGCCCAGGCCTAAACGTGCTTGACTATTTTCTGGATCAATTTGCGCCGCATTTTTAAACTGAATAATGGCTGCTTTGTAATCCTTTTTTTGCAGATAAGCATCAGCATCTTTAAGATAGTTATCAACATTGGCTGCATGCAGGACGCTTGATGCCAAAAGGGTTACCAGTGTAATTAAAAATATTTGCCTCATGGCTTTCAATCTCTACCTTTGTGTGAGTGGTGAATAGCTGGTCACTTAATACGCTCTTACACTTCAATATTAAGCTTCTTTATTAAATCATACAATGTGGGGCGGCTCACGCCTAATAATTCGGCGGCATGGGCGATATTACTATCCACATAGGTTAATGCCCGTAAAACGGCTTTCCGTTCGGCCGCTTCTCGTACTACGCGCAAATTAAACGGTATTTCTTTGCTTTCTATGTCATCCAATTCTAGATCTTCGGCTGTTACCTGACTGCCTTCTAGCATAATAATTGCGCGCTTAATCTTGTTTTCCATTTCACGGACATTGCCTGGCCACGAATAATATTCCACCGCTTGCAAAGCATCGGTGGCCAATCCAGGTGTTTTTTTACCCTGCTCTTGTGCGTATTTATGAATAAAGGCGCGCGCTAACAAAACGGCATCCCCTTCACGCTCTCGAACCGAGGGAATGGCTATGCTGATTTCGCTTAAGCGATAATAGAGATCTTCACGAAAGT
>CALZHW010000193.1 GCA_945787125.1 uncultured Ectothiorhodospiraceae bacterium | reverse complement strand
GTTTAAAAAGTGGATTCCGTGTCAATAGAACAACCATTGCGCCGATTGAAAACAACCCACTGAAGTTTTCTGTCACCGCAGACGAAGCATTAAACATTATTCTTTCGGATGACAAAACCGGTTACATGCCAGCAATCGATGCAGTAACAGAAGGCTATCAAGATATGCAAGCCCATCAACTCGCCATGATGGCCGGAATGCAAGCCACTATCAGTGCCATTTTTGCCCAGTTTGAACCAGGCCAATTGCAACAAACATTTAATAACCAATCAGCTAGCAGTTTCATTCCAGGTCATAAAAAATCCAAAAACTGGGAGAATTACGTGGATTTTTACCACAGAATAGCGGAAAGGCTGCAAGATGATTTTCAAAATGTTTACGGCGAGCAATTTGCCAAAGCCTATGAAGAACAGGTATTAAAACTAATGAATTAGGAATAGAACACAATTAATGATCAATAAACGAACACAGCACGGTTATTCATTTTACATGCTGATTAAACCCGGATAATTCATGAATTACACAATTTCTCGCTTGATCTTTGATTCTACAGAAAATTATCTTCAATCGACCGTACGCACGAGTACGGCGCTCAATCAGATAATCTTCTGTAAAATCAAATCTCTTTGCGATAATCTCGTGAATTCTTGAAATATCCGGGTTAACTAACAATTTTGGGGAATTTCCGGCTATTATAAATCACCATCGCATGGGATATTAAAGAATATTTTTGTATTTACGTAAACACTATGAACAATCTAGAAAATGACATATATCTGTCGCAAGGCAATGAGACAAACTCTTGGCGCACTGAGTAAATAGGAAGCAATTATCCTGAAATCATCAGTTGGACAACGAGTAGAGTGCGTTTTTTATTGTGATTGGGTAGGCGCGATGAGGCGCAATAGCGAGCTATTGCAACGATTCGCAACGACGTCAATCGCGATAAAAAGCGTGCTATGCACGTTGTACGACTGCACGGATGCAGGAGGTACGAGCCCATGGATGGGCGAAGGTAGAACAATGCAGGAGCAATTGTCGAGAGCAACGCAGGAGCAGTTGCCGAGCGTACTCACCTATTGGGCGAATACAGGAAATACACGATAATTCAATAACACTAAAAGCTTAACGGTATTTCGAAGCGGTCAACTGATGAATTTAGGATTCTGGCTTGTGAGCTATCTCACAGGCAAGATGGGATTTATAAAGCACAATCCAATAGCTACTAACAGCGCAGCACTCACCACTGATTAGAGATAAATAAAGAGATAAGTAAGATTTTATGGAATTAAAAAAGATTGCAATATTTTTCGCTATAACACTGTTGCTACCGGCATGTGGGTTGTTAAAACCGATTCCCGGTGATCTCAGCCTGGCACTCACCACCAGCCCAGAGCTAAATCCTGACTCTGAGGGCCGCTCATCCCCAGTGGTTTTACGGATTTATCAGTTAAACTCTGATACAAACTTTAAGGAAAGTGAATTTTTCGATATTTTTGATGATGACAAAAGCGCTTTAGCCGAAACCTTTATCGAAAAACAGGAGCTCGAATTAAACCCTAATGAGAGCCGAAAATTTTCTCTACCTTTAAATGAAAAAACTAAATATTTAGGCTTAGTCGCGGCGTTTAGAAATATAGAAAATGCCAAATGGCGAGAGCTAATTGAAATTAAAAGCAGCATACCCACCGGCATCCCTATTTTTGCAAACAATGAACTGACTGTGCGCTTGGAAAAAAATAGCATAATGCTAAATAAACAATAAGGTCCCAATGTAATATGTCATGGTATAGTAAAGTAACATGGTCCCAAGGAATGTTTGTTCAGCCACAACATTTCCAACAAAATACTCGCTACCTGGAAAACTTTGTACTTAACCGCTGCGCCGGCTTGGTTCCTTATGACTGGGGCATACGGCATTTAAAACTCGATATTGAATTGTTAGCACAAGGCAAAATCGCTTTGGAGCAATGCAGCGGCCGCTTTGACGATGGCACGCCGTTTGAGTTTTCACAAGCCATCGATACACCCAGTATCTTGGATGTACCTGAATTACAAAACACACTAGTCTATCTCGTTTTACCGCTACGCCGTACTGGCATGGCTGAAATTGATACCGAAGGCAACAGCGAAGGGCTCTCGCGTTTTCGCGCCAAAGAATGCGACGTTCAAGACAATATTGAAAGTAATACTCACTCTACAAAAATTCAAGTTGCAAGTCTCAATTTACGTCTGGCACTGGAAACCGATAACCTTGGTGATTACAGTAAAATTGCAGTGTGTAAAATTATTGAAAGACAACCTGACGGCAAAATCGTATTGGATGAAACGTTCGTACCACCTTGTCTGAGTTGCAAATCAGTTGCCCGCATTAATGGCTATGCGGCAGAACTACAAAAACTTTTACAGCATAGAGCAGAGTTTTTAGCCGGACAAATATCGGATGGCGCCCGGGGTGCAAGCAATTCCTCAGAAATTTCTGATTTTTTATTGTTGCAAACCATCAATCGATACGAACCGCTGTTAATGCATCTGTCAACGGCAAAAGACATCCACCCGGAAACGCTCTATCAATTCTTCCTGCAGATTGCCGGCGAACTCACAACGTTTACCAAACAAAATCGACGCCCCTCGATTTATCCTGCCTACCAGCATGACAAACTGCATGAAACCTTCACCCCAATTTTACAAGAGCTTCGACTTTCGCTCGGTGTAGTCATGCAAAAGTCCTCGCAACAACTTGAAGTTCAGAAGAAAAATTTTGGCATCTTCGTATCACCACTTAGCGACAGTGCCAGCATCAACGATTCATACTTTATATTAGCCGCTAAATCGACTATCAATGATAACGAATTACGCCAACATTTACCTCAACAGGCAAAGGTCGGCCCACTAGAGCAAATACGAGAATTAGTTAATTTACAATTGCCCGGCATCGGCATACGCGCGTTATCCACCGCGCCGCGACAAATCCCTTATCGTCGCGGTTACACCTATTTTGAACTGGATAAGAAAACTGACCTGTGGAAGCACATGGATAAATCCAAAGGTTTTGCTTTTCATATCGGTGGAGAATTTCCTGATTTAGAACTAGAATTTTGGGCGGTAAAAGAGTAAAACCATGTCTGATGATGATATTTTTTCACAACTGAACGACGATAATCGCACGATTCTAAACGTCACTGGCAATAAACCCCCACAAGGCGGCAGCGATAAAACGCTGCTAAAACCTATGCCGGGTGGCAGACGCCCTGCCAATAATACATCACCGGCACCCATGCCAGCGCCCAAAATGTCGCAAGTACCGCTGGGTAATATGCACAACGTATTAGATGAAACGGATAACAACCCCCTTGTTTCAGTGACTAAACCCCTACTGTCGTTACTCAATCGTTTGAGCCAAACCCATCAGCACAACGATGTTGATGGGTTATATAACCGCACCGTACAAGAAATACGAAATTTCGAAAGTAATGCACAGCAAAAAAACATTGACCCACAACAAATATTGATTGCACGGTATATTCTTTGTGCCACGATTGACGAAATGGTGTTAAACACACCCTGGGGTAGCGGCAGTTTTTGGCCATCAAAAAGCTTGCTCAGCACTTTTCATCGAGAAAGTACCGGTGGGCAAAAGTTTTTTACAATCCTGGAACGACTACAACAATCACCCGCTGCAAACATCAATTTATTAGAATTATCTGCCATCTGTTTAGCGCTAGGGTTTCAGGGAAAATACCGTGTTGTCGCCGGAGGATTAAATCAAATTGAAAGCATCCGCACACAAGTACACCAACAAATCGCCATGATACGAGGTGAGTACGAACGCGAACTATCACCTAATATCAACCCAATCCAGTTAAATCGTTCCATCAATAGAAACATCCCGCTTTGGGTCATCGGCGCTATCACAGCCGCATTAATTTTAACAGCTTATGTCAGCTTCAGCATCACATTAGATAATGATGCCGAACCTTTGCTAGAACGTATCAATAACATCAACCCACAGACCCAGCAAAGAGCACCGAATTAACATGCGCAACATAATAAAGTTTCTAACAAATCCACTACTGATTGCGGTAGTTGGGTTGCTTGCATTGGCCGTTATAATCTGGTTTGGTGGGCCGATGCTCGGATTCAATGACAGTCGACCGTTAGAATCAGAAACCAGCCGTTTAATCACGATCCTGATTGTGACGCTGCTTTGGGGCTTGAATAACTTCAGAGTGCAAAATGCGCAAAAGAAAAAAGATGCCACCATGCTGGGTGAAATTGCCCAGGCAAAAACGCCATCTACAAACAACCCACGCGAGACTGAAGAAAACAAACAAATACAACTACATTTCAACAATGCTCTCGACATACTCAAAACCAGTAAAAAACATCAAACGGGTAATCGAACCCCTATTCACGAACTACCCTGGTATATTATTATTGGTCCACCCGGCTCTGGAAAAACCACGGCTTTAATAAATTCCGGTCTACGTTTCCCGCTGGCAGAACACATGGGGCACCAGCCGCTTAAAGGCGTGGGTGGAACCCGAAATTGTGATTGGTGGTTTTCCGACGATGCGATATTGATTGACACGGCTGGGCGTTATACCACTCAGGATTCTGATCAATCTGCCGACAGCGGCGGTTGGCAAGGTTTTCTAAATCTATTGAAAAAACATCGACCCCGACAACCTATCAACGGTGCTATTGTCACCATCAGCCTGGTTGAACTCATCTCGCAATCAGCGTCGGAACGTCAGCAACATGCTCACCTAATTAAACAACGATTGCAAGAACTCTACGACAATCTTGCAATTGAGTTTCCCGTATACGTTATGTTAACCAAGACTGATTTGATCGCTGGTTTTAACGAATATTTTGACAACTTATCCCGCAGTGAACGCGAACAAATACTGGGCGTCACATTTCCCATCAATGAATCCTTTAACTCAACTTTTGAGATCCAAACCTTCAAAGAAGAAATGGATGCGCTGATGCGGCGTTTAAACAGTCGTTTACAATGGCGATTGCAGGAAGAGCGCGATGTATCACGCCGCGCTCTGATATTAAATCTACCCACTGAATTATCGTCGCTCAAGGACATGCTGGCAAATTTCCTTGAATCGGTTTTCAAACCTAGCACATTTGATAAAGCCATAAATATACGCGGCATCTACTTCACATCTGGCACACAGGAAGGCACCCCTATCGACCGTGTCATGGGGGCAATGGCAGCAAATTTCGGTCTCAATCGACAAACCATGCCCACTTACAGCGGACAAGGAAAAAGTTTCTTTCTAACTCAATTATTCCGCCAGCAAATATTTCCTGAAGCCGTCATCGCTGGCACTAACCGACTACATGAACAAAAACAAACCTGGTTTAGAAGAAGCGCTTATCTGATATCCTTACTTGCCACAGTGGGTTTTGCTGGATTATGGACATCTCAATACACCAGCATCAACCAAGAAATGGAAAAATTAGCCGTTCAAATTTCCGTTTATCAACAAGTCGCCGATGAACTGCCTGCCAACATCAACAAACCAGATATATTGCTGGACTCGCTAGAAGAACTACGCAAGGCCTCCACCGTCGTAAGTGTCGATAATCGTGGCCTGTTTAGCCAAGCGGGTTTAAGTCAAATGCGCTCTCTCGGCCCCGCCACAGACGAAGCTTACGAACGCACCCTGCTACAAAAATTTTATCCCAGCCTGATTGCAACCCTGGAACAAAGTTTAACGGAAGAAACCGTTGCCCTCGAATCCTTATTTATTAATTTAAAAACTTACTTAATCATGGCGGATAATAAACGCTTTGATCAAGAGGCGATCAGTGAATGGTTTAGCGCACGTTGGGCGCTTGAGTTTGCCGGTAATATGGCAAAACAAAACAGTCTTAATACTCACCTAGCAAGTTTGTTTGAATTGGATGTTGATGCTATCACGGGCAACTCAGAGATCATTGCAGATGCTCAACGCAAATTGCAAAAGATTGCTTTGTCACAAAGAATCTATGCGAATCTCAAACAAATGGGGAGAAAGTCCTTACAAGATTTTTTTATAACCAATGTCATCAGTAGCGAAGAACAGCAAATTTTTGTCAACAAAAATAACGAAGATGAAGCGTTGCATGGTATTCCCGGTCTGTATACTAAAGAAGGTTACGAGTCATTTTTTCGTGAAGAAAGTATTTCACAAGCCGAAGCGTCTACCGAAGATGATTGGGTATTTGGTAAAACCAGCGATGAAAAAAAAGCCTCCATCAATCCTGAGAAAATACATCAGGAAATAGAACAACTTTATATTAAAGACTTTATTCAACATTGGGAAAATCTGTTGAATGATATAAAATTGACCAATATTGATACATTAGAACAAGGTGTGGAGTTAAT
>CALZHW010000192.1 GCA_945787125.1 uncultured Ectothiorhodospiraceae bacterium | reverse complement strand
ACCCATCTTAAAAGCAAAGAAAGCGTTGTCTGGTATAGAGGCCGGTCAAATATTGCACGTGATAGCAACTGATCCCGGTTCGCTGAAAGATTTCCAGGCGTTTGCCAAGCAAACCGGCAATGAGTTGTTGAATGCAAATGAAGCCGATGGGAAATTCTATTTCTTAATCAAAAAAGGCTGATCAGATAAGTACATGGCTGTGACGCTTTACTGAGCGATTTTAGCTTGCAATACACTAATTAAAGAGACTTTTGTTATGTCCGGAAAAAAACTGGCAATTATTGCCACTAAAGGTTCATTGGACCTGGCTTACCCGCCATTCATCTTGGGCTCAACGGCGGCGGCGTTAGGTTACGAAGTGCAAATATTTTTTACGTTTTATGGACTGCAATTGCTAAAAAAAGAACTGAATTTGCAGGTCACATCAATTGGCAACCCAGCAATGCCCATGCCTTTTCCCGTGCCGGTAATGTTGCAAACTTTGCCAGGCATGCAAAGCATGATGACGCGCATGATGAAAAATAAAATGAAGAAAAAAGGTGTGGTAGATCTTGCTGAATTACGCGACCTTTGCATAGAAGCGGAAGTGAAAATGATAGCCTGCCAAATGACTGTGGATCTCTTCGATTTTAAGCGTTCTGATTTGCTGTCAACCTGCGAATATGGTGGCGCAGCGACTTTTTTTGAATTCGCCGGTGAAGCGGATGTTAATTTGTTTATTTAGTTGTCGGTAAAACAGTCGTTAAGAAATATGGAGCGATCTAATATTTGATTGCTCCATAAAAGCCAGTGCAGCAAGGTAGGGTGCGTTTCACGCACCAAAAATTTCGCAGTATCTGAGAATCATCACGCGTTTCACAAAAAACCTATGTCACCGTAAAAATTCACAATCGGAGTTCAACAATTGCATACGTTTGTACGTGTGTAAGCGCCACCTTCCCAGCCCCCGTAGCAGCAAAACCTTATCGAGAGACGCCGTGAATACGTCCATGTAGGCTTGGCGGCAGCCTCCATGCTGCCAACACTCTCGCCAAGGCACTTGCTACTACGGGCGCTGATTATGCGGGAATATTTGAATTCTGATTGTGATTTTTAATGTTTGATAGCGTAACTGCTTTTCATGGAATAATGACTATATAATCATTATTCATGGACAGAAATCGTTTTTCATGAAAATATGGGTGTATAAAAAGCAAACCGGTTTTCATAGATATGGCTAAATATAACGAAAAATCACAGTCAATAACTGCTTTTCACGAATTTCCAGCACTAGAAAAGGGTTCGACGCTAGCGGGGTATGCAGCGCTGATCTTGGCTCACGGATTGTCTGTACCTGCGCCTGATTATTTGTGTGCCATCGGAGCAAAGCATAAGAGGTATGATAATGGACGATGGCACATTTTTACGCCGAGGCACAAGCCTGATGATAGTTTGCTTGGCCACCTGACATTTGCTCTCAAGCATGAAGGTATTGAGCTGGCTGTGTTAAAAGCCTTATTTGAGCACATTGAGCCGGATAGAATTGAAGAGATTGTTCGTTCAGAACCAACAGGTGCTTATAGCCGAAAAATCTGGTTCTTGTACGAGTGGTTATTTGACGAAGAACTTAATATCGAAGATGTAACACAGGGTAATTTTGTTGTGCTCATCAATGATACGCTTCAATACCCGGGGCGGTCTCGTGATTCACGCCGTCACCGTATCCGTAATAACTTACCGGGTACGCGCGCATTCTGTCCATTAATCAGAAGAACAGAAAAGCTTGATCGCTTTATCGGTATGAATTTGTCACAAGCAGCTGTAGACCATATCGGCAAAACGCATTCTGACCTATTGAACCGAGCAGCAGCTTTTCTGCTATTGAAGGATTCAAAAGCATCTTATACCATTGAAGGAGAAAACCCGCCGCATAATCGTATTGAGCGATGGGGTAAGATCATCGGCGAGGCAGGCAAACGGAAGCTAAGTATTGAGGAGCTTGAGTATCTTCAAAAAATTGTCATTTCTGATTATCGCTTTGTAATGCCTGGATGTCGCATAGAGGAAGGATTTGTTGGCGATCATGATCGTGTAACGGGAATGCCGATGCCTGTTCATATCTCCGCGCGTGCTGAGGATTTGGGGGATCTTCTGGAGGGGTTTATTGAAACCTATAGATTGCTTAGTAAGAGTGATTATGATCCTGTTCTTACTGCTGCCATCATAGCGTTTGGCTTTGTTTTTATTCATCCCTTTGAAGACGGTAATGGGCGTATCCATCGTTATCTTTTTCATCACATACTGGCGGAAAAGAATTTTGTACCCAAAGGCTTGGTTTTTCCTGTGTCTGCTGTAATTTTGGATCGCCTGGATGACTACAGAAAAACGCTGGAGCATTACTCAAAACCGAGACTTAATTTGATAAAGTGGAGACCAACCGGCAAGGGTAATGTCGAAGTGTTAAATGACACAATTGATCTTTACCGATATTTTGATGCCACAGAACAAGCGGAATTTTTCTTTGAATGTGTGGAGGAGACCGTAAATAAAACGTTACCTGAAGAGGTTAATTATCTGACGAAGTATGACCTTCTGAACGACTTCATCAAAAACTATATTGATATGCCAGATAAACTGGTTGATTTGCTTATACGTTATCTCAATCAAAATAATGGTAAATTATCAAAGCGAGCCCTTAAAAGACAGTTTGAACAGCTTACCAAGGATGAGGTGAGAGTGTTAGATCAAAAGTATGACGATATTTTTCATGAAAGTTAGTTGGTAGGGTGCGTTCCACCCACTAAAAATATCGCGGCATTTGGGAGTCATCATGCGTTTCATAAAACCTAAGTCACCGTAATAACTCACAATCGGACTTCAAAGTTGCAAAAGTGCCACCTTCCAGCACCCGTAGCGACAAAATCTTATCGAGAGACGCCGTGAATACGTCCCTGTAGGCTTGGCGGCAGCATCCATGCTCCAACACTCTCGCCAAGGCCTTGTCACCACGAGCGCTGATTACGGGAAATAGTTTGAACTCCGATTGTGAGTTATAACCCCTTACTTATTGGCTGATAATGCCTAGGTAAACTATGTTTTGGGGCGTGCAAAATTGACTCAGAGCTCCTTGTTAATCGCATGTAATATTGAATACAAATACGATGCGTTTGGTAATCGTGCAGAAGAAAAAAATCACCAACATAAAAAACGACCCCGTCACTGAAGCGGGCAAAAAGCCTTATGGGTTTATGCTATATTAATATTATTCAAACAGCAATCGATGGCACTGGGAATTCGTAAAACTAAAACTAAAACTAAAACTAAAACTTTTAACGGCGATACCGCCCGCTACATCAGCGCACCTATTTTTGGTTTGCCGCGTACCTTATTGGAGGTTGACACTGATATGAAGATAACATCAACCTACGTGCATGGTGGGGGTCAGATTTTAAAAGAAGAACCTTCGGTCACAAACCGTAACCAGGATTTGCCATTGGGGTCATGCCTTACAATTGACACGTTGTAATATGTAAGGCCTGACCCCAAAGTTTCTGTAAGGCCTGACCCCAAAGTTTCTGTGACCCCAAAGTTTCTGACCCCAAAGTTTCTCAAAGTTTCTAAAAAAATGTTGGATATTTTCGCAGATAAAAACGACTCAAAAGAGGCCGGTTTGTTGACGAAATTACATGAGGCATTGCCAGGTTTCAGGCAGTTAAGAGGGTTTGTTGAGCAGTTTTCCCGCGCCACGAAAATGGTATCAGAGGTCATGAAAATACTAAAAACTAAAGGGCTCGATCAACAAAGCTATGAGAAATGTTATCAATTATCACAAACACTTCCAAGAAATTCAAAAGTCGGAAAACGATTGAGAATCTGGTTGCAAAAACATATTGAAATTCAGAAGCAAGTAACGACGCTGCCATTATTAGTTAGCAGCGACATTATCGAATCATTATTTGGTAGTTTTAAACATATCATTGCGCGTAGTCCTCAGGCAGACATGAATCGCACAACACTATTGATTCCTGCATTATGTGGAAATATACATGAAACCGTCATTACACAGGCATTAAATCTAGTGAGTCATAATGATTTGAAGGTGTGGGAGCAAAAAAATATACCTTACACAATACGTAAGAAACGCCAAGCTTTTTTCAATGGAAAAGAAATCCAAAAAGAGGGGGAAGAAGTGTGCGCATAGAGCCTCTATTTCGACAGCCTAGTAACGTCCCTGAGATACTCCCGAGAAATACTCTTTAATTTCAACTGATTAGGGAGTATAGTTTAACTAAAACGCTGTGTGCATCGAATTTTTTACTCTGAACATATTACTTTTCGGAGGATGAAATGCACACATTCTCAGTACCGGAGAGTTAACATGCATTTTTCACAGATGCGCGATTACCCGCGCACCTGTGTAGCCGGTCACTTTATTGGAAAGCCGTTCCGTTTTCAATCTCATCCTGAATGTACGTTAATATGTCAGCCGCTTCCTGGCTAGTGAGATTGCCTACCGCTTCTCTGCTCATTATGGTGTTGGCGATGCCATAAATCACTTTATGAAAACCTTCGCTATATTTGCCATCACTGGCGAAGTAGGCGCCCAACTCAAGCCCGCCAATAAGCTTTCCATCAGTGCCATGACATCCAACACAGCTTTCTGCATAGAGTAATGAACCTCGGGTCGCATCTGTACCCGCAAACGTATAAGCGACAGGGTTGGCGTTGATGTCCAGCGTAGCGTGATCAGTCACTTTAGGGCCGCTGTTCAAGAACGCAACCACATCCGCAACCTGTTTGTCAGTCAAGCCACCGGCAGTGGTGTAGTCTGGCATTGCCTGGCTTTCATCGGTGATGGCGCGGCCACCGGCATGTTCTACATCTGCAGCGACAATCGAACCCATCATTGAGGAGAGATTACCAATTCCCGCTATAGGATTAGGTCGCTCAGCATTTGCTAAGCGTCTGATATAACCGCCATCTAAACCCAATCCATCCCAGCCATGGCAGGCTTTACAGCGAACAAAATCTTTATTTGTGGGTGCATTATTCGCTCCGCCAGCGTCAGTTTTGGTATAGTTATCCCAAACCAGTCCACCGTTGTAGTAGTCAGGTGCAATAGTATCTTGGATATAGGCCAATATGTTTGCTGCTTGTTGGCCAGTGAAACTACCGGTTGCCGCTCTGGTCATCACAGTGTCTGCTATGCCATAGAGGATCTTGTGGAAACCTTCACTATATTTCCCATCACTGGAGAAGTAGGCATCTAGCGTAACGCCTGATATGCTGTCATCTAATCCGTCAGCACCATGACACGTGGCACAGTTCGCTGCATATAGTGTTTCACCTTCGTCGATATCTGCTTGCTTAAAAGAATAACCCACGGGGTTTGGCTGAATATCGAAATCTGCAAAAGTCGTGAGTTTTTCACCATTATTTAAAAAATTGACGACATTGGCGACTTGCTCGGCGGTCAAGCCACCAGCTTGACTGTAGTCGGGCATACGATTGTCCAGGATGGAGAATTCGCGACCAACGATGCCACTGGCAGCATTTCCGTTATGCCAGACATCATCATTCACCACTGAGTTAGCAATAGCTTTTGCCGAAATATTACTAGCCGCTGATGGATTAGGTCGGTTTACATTTGCTGAACGTCTAACATAACCTCCGTTTAATCCTAGCCCATCCCATCCGTGACAGGCTTTACAGCGTACAAAGTCTTTAGTGGTGGAGTCCACACCCGTTGGAAGGATGTCACTACCGCCTGCATCGACTTTGGTATAGTTCTCCCAAACAAGACCGCCACTAAATTTTTCTGCGGCAGATGATGAGTTATCATCGTCGGAACTACTGCAGCCTGACAATAAAACAAGACTCGTTACAAAAAATAGACCAAAAAATATAGCTTTCCTCATCACTATCCACTCCTGTTGATTTATTGAATTCCCTTGTGAAAGTCAATAAGTTAAAGAGTTAACAACGTTGACTAACGTTTTAGACTTGATCGATCTAATGTCAGTTTATGGTTGATTTTTTCCATTTATCTAAAGTGCAAACGCCATATAAAACAGTCTAGTTTATTTTTTAATAGTAACAACGAATATTACCAAACTTTAATGTTGATGATTCTCGAATCATGCTCGTAAAAAATTATTTTGCTAATTTGCATTAGAAAAAGAGATGGTCTATATTTTCATTATAGAGTATATGGTTTTTGTTTATGCTTTATATTTGTATAGGAATGCAAAGTAGCTTGCTTATTAGCCTGTATTTCTCACAGGTGCGCGTTAAATTCACCTAGAGATTTGTTTTTGCAATTATCGTAGAAGCGATATGAAAATCTTTCAATAAAACTTGACCATTACAGGTTGTTATTATGTTGTTGCAATTTTTTTCTCATTAACGTAACTGC
>CALZHW010000191.1 GCA_945787125.1 uncultured Ectothiorhodospiraceae bacterium | reverse complement strand
TCCAGTCAAACTTTTGTAGTCCAGCAGCAGAGCTGATGGTTTACCTTATGTTAATTATTTTAAAATCACAAACACGCCTGTAAAATCCCTCGAATCTCGAAATCAGATAAAATAACGGGATTAGTTTTCATACTGCTACCCCTAGCATGTTTAACAATATGATCCAGATCCTTCTTCTCCACTCCATAGTCGGATAATCTCGGCATAGACAAATCCTTACTCCACTGGAATAACGTCTCTACCAAATATTTTTGAGCTTGGATTTCTTCCATAGAGTGATCCTGGCTAAGTAACCGTCCTACCTGAGAATATTTATTTAGAACGGGATGTTCTTTGTCAGATTTTCGTAAAGCTTCCAGATTAAAGTGCGTCGCACTTGCCAATAACAAACCACACACTTCACCATGTGGAATTGGAAAAAATGCTCCTAAGGGCGATGCCAGCCCGTGTACTGAGCCCAAGCCAACCTGAGCCAATGTAATGCCTGACAACATTGAACCATATGCCAATTGAGAGCGCGCCTGTTCGTTTTTCTGAGATGAATGATAGCATTGCAGTAAACTACCAAACACCGCCTGCAATCCAGACAAGGCTAAAGCATCTATCATCGGGTTCGCTTTTAACGATACATAAGACTCAAGCAATTGAGTCAAAGCATCCATACCATTTGCCGCGATTAATGAAGGTGGACATAGCGATAAAAAATCAGGATCTACTATGGCATATTCAGCGACTAATTTATCGTTTCGGAAAGATTTTTTAAATCCTGTCTCTCGATTAATAACACTTAATACCGCATTTTTCGTAGTCTCACTACCCGTTCCCGCGGTCGTAGGCACGGCAATAAATGGCACCGTTGGACCAGTATAATCCAATTCTGGCCCTACTCCTTCCAGGTAGTCCATTACTGAATTTTGCACTTTCAACAACCCCGCAATAGCTTTGGCTGCATCTAAAACACTACCACCTCCAACGGCAACTACTACATCGACGTTTTCATTGGCAAACTGCTTAACTGCCTTATCAACCAGGCTTGGGCTAGGTTCTGCATCACAGGAATAATGTAACAACCTAAGTTTTTTTGCTTCAAAACCCTCAATAAGACGCTGCCAATAAGGAGAGTTCTTTAAAAAATTTCCGCCAGTAATAAATAAAATCTTATTACCATATTGACTGCTTAATTCAGGTAATAAACTTATCTTACCTGGACCAAATTCAATTCTTGGCAATCGACTAACGGAAAAATTAAATAAATTCTCACTCATCAGGATACAAGCCTGTGTATGCCACACCTTGACGAGGAGTCGCCATCCAATCAGCGACGGTTTTCCGCCACGCTAAATAGTGTGGCGTATCTTTATGTTTGGCCGCATCTTCTGTTGTTTTATACGCTTCATATAAAACAAATTTGACGGGGCTTTCCTGTGATTGTAATACATCAAAACGAAAATTCCCCTCTTCGCTGATAGAGGCTTCATGATTGAGGCGACTCGCTTCGATAAAATCATTTATTTTTTCTGGCTTGACTTCAACATGTACAATTGTAACTTCCATAAATTTCATCCTATAAAGTTATTCTGACTGTCATCGTAGTTTACAACAACTGATAGACAAGCACACCTTAAAAGTAACTAGGAATAAAATCTTGGTGTTTTACGGTATTGTACTGGTGTCAACGTGGGTAATAGAAAACTAACAAACAGTAGGAAATTAATTATATAACGATTTTGATGGGGAAATATGCTGCTCTTCATTCTGAAAATGTTTGTTGATTTCTATTGCAGACATAGGATAAGACAACAAAAACCCTTGCCCATAGTTACAGTCCATCTTCAATAACAAATCACGCTGTGACTGTGATTCAATACCTTCAGCAATAATCCCTAAATTCAGACTCTGTGCTAGCAGTATTATTGTGCGCACTAAATTCAAACTTGCTTCATCCGACTCCATTCTCGATATAAACGATTTGTCTATTTTTAGCACATCAAAAGGTAATTGATGTAAATAGCTCAGTGATGAATAGCCGGTACCAAAATCATCCATGTACAAGCTAATCCCGTATTGTTTCAAGGAATTCAACAACGCTAAGGAGTCAATAGTATTGTCCATAAAAAGACTTTCTGTAAGTTCAAATTTAATACATTGAGGAGTTAGGCCGTACGCTTCAATTTGTTTTTTAATTTGAAATAATAAGTCTTTTTGCCAAAATTGTTTTGCTGACAGATTGATACTGACATAAAAAGCATCTGAAAAAGCATCGTTTTTCTTCCAGGAGTGGATGTCATTACATACCCGTTCCATCGTCCATAATCCAATCAGTGTAATAAGCTCACTTTCTTCAGCGATCGGGATAAATTCATCCGCACTCATTTTTCCTTTAGTTTGGTGTTGCCACCGAATTAATGCTTCAAATCCACTAATTAAGCCATTCTTAATATCGAATATTGGTTGATAGAAAATTTCCAACTCTTCGTTGAAAATAGCATTTCGTAAATCCGTTTCCATTTGCAATTGAGATATTGCTTTTGCGTGCATCGTATGATCAAAAACAAAATGTGACGCCCCGCCTTGAGCCTTCGCCAAATACATAGCGATATCAGCATCACGTAAGACTTCAGCAGAATTTAAATAATGAACTGCACTACTGGTGATCCCGATACTTGCCGTACACACAATATTATAACCATTTAATCTAATCGGTAATTTCAACTCTTGTTGTACGAGTTTTGCTGTTTTTACGGCGAGATTAAAATTTTCAATATTCTCCAACAAGATCAAGAACTCGTCTCCACCTAATCGAGCAACCGTATTATCAAGACTGGAAATTTTGCTAAGTCGATTTGATATTTCTTTGAGTAACTCGTCACCAATCAAATGACCGAGGCTGTCATTTACAATTTTAAAGCGATCCAAATCCAGGAATAGTACAGCGAAATGATGTTGCAAGGAATGCTGATTGTTGCCAATTGCTATAGATAGTTTGCTCATCATATACTTACGATTAGCTAATCCAGTGAGAGAATCATGATCAGCTTCAAAGGCAAGTTTATACTCTGTTTTCTTCCGATTGGTAATATCTCGTGCAACAACATAACATAAGCGGTCGGTAACACAGACACCCACACTACAAAGTAACCACTTTATTTCCCTTTTTTTCGTGTAACAACGAATTTCAAATTCCTCGTTTTCGATACCCAGTAACAAATCACGAAAAGAATTCAGTAAAATCTTACGATCTTCCGGAATAATAAATTTCATTAAGCGTTTATTGTATAGTTCATGCGATGAGTACCCTAGTGTCACTCCCCAGGCAGAATTAACTTGCTTGAATACTCCTTCAAAGTTAGTAATCCCCATCATATCAAGCGACAAGGTAAACAAACGATCACGTTCAGCAACAGCACGTTTAAGCTCAATATTGACAAAGGCCTGAGATGTCAGCGGAGAAAAGCGTCTGGCAATTTTCACGTGCTTGGGCCCGAAAAAATGTTGAGTTGAATGGGTACAAATAAGAATTGCAGGTTGCGGTTGTTTACTAAGTGGTACGTGCAAGGCTGATTGAATGCCTTGTTTTAATGAGGATGGAATTGACTTCCACTCTTCTACATGCGACACATCAAAGACGGCAATAGGTTCACCATTGATAACACGATTAAATAACTTATCTGAAAACCATTTACTGCCTTGAAACTGCTCCGAACTAGAAGAAAGCACCTCCATGGTATTTTTTTCAGTTTCCGCAATGATAAATGCGTCTTCAAATTCAAAAACTGAGCGAAAAACCACTATCAACTCGCTGAACATTTGTTGCGGGCTTTCTGCGCGAGATAAGGTATTTAATCCCGATAATAAGGCTTCAGACTCAAGGCGCAATTCACGTTCGAGTACTCTTGCCCGTTCGAGATCGATTAGCGTTTCAAGTTGTCTTTCTGATTCTATCATACCAAAATACTATTGACTAAATGTAAGTACCGATATCATTAAGTTGCCATGACGATTTTCCCCACCAACAAAACAACCTTGTTCGCCAAAGGTGAATAAACCGAGAAATGGTTTGTCTTTTAAAGTATCATTCAACCCTTCAACTACAGATTCCATACGATCTTCCACCGTAAGCATACAACCCGCACAATAAACCACAAGTGAACCATTTATCTGATCGGCTAGTGTCGAATGTACCGCTAAAGAGGCTTTAGCAACACGACCGGCGCGACTAACCAGTCCATCTTTAGTACCTGACATAAAAACGAGATGCTCGCCCTCCTCTATATTAGCAAATAAACTGAGTGCATCACCATCTGTAACAGTATCAGGATGAGCTAATTGATAATAGGGAACACCACTCACATTGCCGACCACTCTACCCAAAGGATGTAGTGAAGTAGTGGCAAGAATATTTCCACCGACACCCAAATACTCACTAATCATTCCGCCAGACCATTCATTATAAACTTCCGCAGCGGGTTTATAATCAATTTGCCTTACCAGTCTCCCGCTTGCTTGAGTCACAATGCCTACCTTTTCTGTGGGCTCATAACCACTATGGAAAGCAAACATCACATTTATGGAAGGAAACATAACGGTAATGACTACCGCATTAGCATGTACCTGCCGGTTCGCAATTTGCTTCCAATCACCGGATACCGTGTTATCAGCCGAAGAACCACCAGTGATGGGAACATTCGACCCAACCACTTCTTCTATGCCTTTAATAATCTCTTCTTCATAACCTGGTGCTGCGGTCATCCAGACCATAGCCGGTACTTGTCCCATCCGATCACACTTTTCCAAAGCATGACCGATAGCGGTCTTGGCGGCAAACTTGGCGTCATTACTAATTTCAACAGAACCTACACCATACTGACCATCTGGATCATAGATGCCTAATAAACCTAACCCAAAGCCTTTATCATAGTGAAAACCCTCTTCTGTCATAACGCCATGACAGGAAGTGCCACCTTGAATCACAGAATCGGGTGATAATTTATTAATCTCCATCAATATTTCTTCCACATCATATTCGGCGGAACAATATAAAAAAATAAGATTAGCTTGTTTGTTGAGTTTAGTACGAAGCATCGAATAAGCTTCATTGATAGCAACATTAGAGTCGTGAGCAATCGACCACGCACTAGCCATTTCCATAATACTTTCCTTTTATATAAATTAGATCATTTCATGATCAGCAGGCAATTTAATGCAGCCTTATTGTTACTGAACGCTGTAATTATAAAAAGGAATTTAGATGAATATAATTATAAATCTTATGCTTCGTAATGGGAAACAGAAACCAGGATGCAATATTTTTTGTTATAAGAACATATAATATGTATTGCAGCAAGCTTGATCATTTATCAGCCAGCCAGCCAAAATTCAGACTAGCAGTTAAACGGACAGCAAGCTACTCCAGCCTGGATTTTTATTTCAATATCGAGTGGTTTTATAGACAAACACAAAAGTTAGCACAAAAGTTAGGACACCCATTAAATTCGTTGATTAATGGTTCGCTCACACTACTTAGGTGGCAGATTTGAACTCCAGCTTGACCGCCATGGATGGTGGGAATGCAGATATTGCATTAGGGCAGGACGCCCGTAAGTAGAATACCAAAAGTAGGCGCTTTTAGGCGACGCAGGAGCGGTTATCGAGGAGCAATATATCTGTCCTTCAGATTCCTCATTGGCTAAATGCTCACCGTGCGTCCTTCATCAGGTAGCAAACACTAGTTTCTTCGGGCACCCTTGCCTTCGTCTACATGTTCCCTTCTCTCAAGGGCCATGGCTGGATTTGCACCAGCTAGCTGGGTTACCCTGCCGGTCACACGTGTAAGTCGCTTCGCTATTTTGGCGCAACCCAAACTTCGCTTCAAGCGTCACCTTACTTAAAGCGTTATCGCGCCGAGCAAAGCTCGGTGTATCTTGCAGGGTGAAAGTCCCTGTCGGGAGAGAAGCTGTAAAGTTTCTTTTTAAGGGCTAGCCACCCACCCGTATCGAGCCTTGAACCCATGGCGGAGTACTGTTGAGAAACAGAGCGAACAAGATGGGTTAAGCGTAGGCAGAGAATCTTATAGGCCGTAGGGGAAATCGCGTTCCCTGAAGTGCTGGTACAGCTTCGAAATGGTCAATGCAGACGTCTAGGGTTTTAACGTACACCGAAGACAATACAGAAGCACCCGGATTGGCGAGGGTGTGGAGGTTCGCCGGAGTCCTCAGGCCATGGCATGTAAGAAGAGATACACTGAAGAACTCGGGAAGCCCCATAGGGTTCCTGTCGTAGAGACTCTAAGAGAATGATATACGGTTATGAGGCAATGATAGAGAAATCTAAAAGCGGAATTAAACTGGAATCTGCCCTCTTACAAGTGATTCACGAGCCAGGTGGGCATGCTGATTCTATAATGGATCAAAATGCTAAATGCCCTCGGGGTGTCTTAT
>CALZHW010000190.1 GCA_945787125.1 uncultured Ectothiorhodospiraceae bacterium | reverse complement strand
GGCCCGCCACTCCACCAACTAGCGTCGCCAATCGCCACCGAGCCATCATGACAGCTCAGGCATTTAGCACTGGGACCTGTGTAGGTATCACCCTGAAATGTCGGATAAGCAGTGCCACCTGCTGTTTCAGCTTCATCCCAGGAAAAAGTATTCTGTGAGAGCGTTTGATTCCACCCCAGTCCTTGCGATTGCACCGTGTACGGTGTGTGACAGAAAACACACTGCTCACTGGAAGCGCCATTAATGCTCGAGAAATCGTGCGCCGTACCCTGAATACCATCACCGACCCCGGCCAATAACATAGAAGGCACTAATGTCATCAAAATTATCATCAAACGCACAATGCCACCCCTCCTCTTACTATTGATTTATTCAATTTAAGAGCGGCATCTTGATGATTTTTCTTGAGCCTAGAAAGTCAGTTGGTTACACTTTGTCCATGGCACGTAGGTTTTCGGTATAACTGCACAATCGAGGTTCAAACTATTTCCCATAATCAGCATTCATAGTGGCAAAGCCTTATTCAACAAAACAACCACTAACAAAATTTTCTGCGTTGAACTGCAATGTCATTTCACCGATTAAACCGTCCCTTTTGGCAACCAATTTCAAAGAATTGTTTGCTCCACCGCGTTTTGGCGAGCAATAACGCAAAACATAATAGCTATCTGTTTCTTGCACAATGAGATCAGCAATTTGCCCGAAAGTATCTGCCAGGTCTGCGGCGTCTTCTGCTTTCTTATATCCATCCTTGCCGATACGCTGCAAAACATCCTCATCAGTTTCACCACCTAGCCCAATAGAAAATATTTTGGCATTGGGGTTGGCGTTATCTACTGCATCGAGCGCTTGATTGAAGGTCTTACGGCTGGCTTGATCAGTTCCATCGGTAAATAGAATCAATGAACCTGCGACAATATATTTTTCTTCACTTATTTGGCTTTCAACAATTGTTGAATTGAGCTCCTCAACGCCCTTGATAACAGCACCGTATAAATTGGTTGATGGGTCATTGCTGATATCGGTTGTAATTTCATCGATTTTTTCTTGCAAAATACTCGCATCATCGGTGAAATTTTGAATAACTTGCACTGCGTCAGAACCATCAAAAAAAGCGATTTTTACTTTCAGACTGTTTGCTCGAAATCCTTTAGCAAACAAGTTCTCTACTAGCGTCTTAGCTCCCAGTTTAGTTTGATCCAAACTATTATTCAAAATGCTCTGACTTAAATCCAGCAGCATATAGACGTAATAATCAAAATCACCCGAATCTGGATCTATCTTCGCGGTAGATTCATCCTGTGATATTTTTCGATCATTCTCCCAGATTTCGAAGTTATTATTTTCAGCACCAACAGAATTAAAATCACCCGTTTGCAACCCTGCTACAGGATCACCATTGGCAGTCTCCACTTTGAAGGCAACAGTAATATTGGAAGGCGTCCGGACATCGTGATCAAGCTGCTTAATAGTTAAAGCATTGTCCTCTTCAGGAATACCTCCGCCACCACCACAAGCCATCAACATTGACAGCCCACCAACAAAAACAACAAACCTTAATACATATTTACTCATCATTGTAAACTACTCACTCGCTTAAAAATTCCCATTGCACTGCAGATTAAAAAAATAGTCACTCTAACATCAGTTCATTTGTCACCTATAAATTTTTTATCATACCAACACCAAGAAAGCTTCCAAATAAAATCAACACCAGCGACCCACTTCCACTAACTCTTAGCGCGAGGTTGTTTTTTCTGACATAAACTCCTGCTTAATCTTACTGCTAGCAGACAAGCAATTTTCCTGCAGGATTTAAACCGATTTATAATCTACCATACGGAATTTCGTTAAAACATAAGCCAAACCCACTAGTGGGTTGTAATCTGACACATTTATTTCAACCTACGACTAGAAAAACAATGCGAAATTAAACTTATAGGTGCAGAACTGCACCGAAAACGAGGAGCCATCAGACACCTGAAAGCGAGAACAATGAGCGACAAGCTCCCAGGAGCCTGCCCTAGGAGACTATCCGAGACAACAAAACACTATCACTGTATTTTTTCTTGCTCTACTTTCTGTTTCATTTGTTCACCTTTACGACGCATTTTTTCTGCGTCTTCCAACGTTAGAGCTGCTTTTTTCATCTCTTTACCTTTAGCTATCTTTTGCTTGCCTTTTTTTTGCAATTCGTGTCCTTGTTCTACCAACGAGGAACCGCGCTCAATCGCAAGCTTACCTTCTGCAATCAAGCTCTCGGCTTGGTCCATGTTTGGCTGAGTTTCGGGTAATACGAAACTTTGCGTAGAGGCGCAGCCCATGCTTAGCACTAACACGGAACCTACTAATAATAATTTTGAAAATTTTATCATCCTGAAATCCTCTTTTACCTTTTAGGTTGTTTTTTCAATAGCATTCAGCTACATGGTATACCATGTTTGCACATACTATCTAATTTTCCACATCCGATCATCAACCAGGCCAATATAGACTGACTGATATAGTGATAAGTTACATTTAGAAACCACAAATATAACAATTACCCGACTCCTTCTTTCGATAAGCCAGGGGGCATCGTGCCTTCTTGCGTAGAATTTATAATATGTATATCTCGCTGAGGAAAGGCAATTTCAATTTTTGCTTTGCGAAAACGCTGATCAATTTCCATGAGCAAGTCATGCCGCACTTCTGGTAATAAATCCGGGTGTGGAATAAAAGCTCTGAGCTCAAAATCCAGTGAGCTATCGCCAAAAGAACAGTATCTAACCAAAGGTTCTGGGTCTTTAAGTACGTTAGGATGTGCAGCAGCAACGGCTAATAAAATACGCTGCGCTAATTTTGTATCAGAACCATAGGCGATCCCTATAGGTATTACCAATCGCAAGATAGTATCTGTCAGCGACCAGTTAATGACTTGGCCGGTGACAAACTCTTTATTTGGAATGATAAGCTCTTTACGATCCCAATCGGTAATCGTGGTCGCTCGCATCTGAATCCGAGACACTTTACCGCTGACATTGCCAACCGTGACTGAATCTCCAACACGGATTGGTCGTTCAAAAAGAATAATAAGACCCGAAACAAAATTGGCAAAAATTTCTTGTAGCCCAAAGCCAAGCCCGACGGTAATGGCGGCCGCCAACCATTGGACTTTTGACCAGCCTATACCAATAGCATTAAAGGTCATAGCAAGACCGATAATGACTAAAATGTACCGGACTATCGAAGTAATGGCGTAACGTCCACTCGGTGTAAACGGCAAACGCTGCAGTATTGCTATTTCTAGCAGGCCGGGAATATTTTGGCTGATCAGAAAAGTCATCAATAAGATGATTGCCGCTAACAAAAAGTCCGCTAAAGTGATTGATGTGTTTGTTGTTATACTCGTGCCACTTTCCGTGCTAGTCACTTCACCACCCCACAGTACGACTTCGTTTAACATATTGAATGCGGGCAAAATCTCCACCCAAATTACCGCAATGCCAATAACTAAGGAGATCCAGATAGCACTATTTAGCAGTCTCATGGTTTGTGAATTAATAGCAGCGATATCTATTTCTGGCTCATCGGGAATGGCAAGCTCCGCCATTTCACCGCTATGTGGCTTGTCATCCTCTTGCGATTCTAGCTGTGCCACACTCTTCTTGCGCCATTGTTCCAGTGCCAGTTTACGTTGTGCAATACTCAACCAGCGAATAAAGAAACTTTTTACGACAATAACGGCAAACAATAAAAAAACAGTACTGACAATATGTAATTCTAATTGCACTGCGGTATACAAATAACCAAATGCTGCAGCGACAGCGAGTCCGAAGGGTGTTAGCAATAACGCTGGAAACCAAATCCCACTAAGTCGATTTAGCCAACTGTTCGGGTCTCTTTCAATAAGTGACTTACTTAAACCTCGCACTGGGTGCGTCAGCCGATAAATCAATAACGTAGTTACTGCCATCAGCACAAAAAATGCTAGTCGCCCAAGGGAGTCATGATATGCTTGTGTTGGCTGATTGAGGGTCATCGCAATAATGAAAACCAACGGCAAAGCAGCAGGCAGAAACCAGTTCAATTGCCGCCTAATTAATGTCATGCTATCCGTTTTCCAACGAAAATGAGCCTCGCCAAGGCCGTCCTGCCGACACAATCGCCGTAAAAACAAACCCGCGAAGAGCAAGTAGGCCATGGAAAATAAACCCGCTGACAAAGCGGCAGGGAAGGTAGTATCTACGGCGAAATGTACTAAACGCCAGGCGATGATATAGACCAATAAAGGCCCAGGCAGCGTAATCAACATCGTAACAAACCCGGCCCATAAAGTATCAATGAATTTTGCTTTACTCAGTTTGGTGACATAACGTCCCAAACTCGATAACTTTTGTTTCAGGCGCCATTGTGCAGCAAATAAAACAAAAACCATGAGCAAAGAAAATATGACAGGTAATGGATTTTTTTGAAAATCAGCCTTTAATCCAACTGCAACCTTCAGCCACGAATCTCCAGAAAAAAGCCAGTCAAAACTCGCACCGAGCTGCCTGATACTATCCAGTCTCACCGGTGGTGCGCTTTGAATCCAGAGAATACGCGCATCGATAAATGTTCGATATTCATCAACCAGATTAACGAGATTTCGCTCATCTTCCAAAAAGGGATAGAGACTTTTTTCGAAGTAAGTATCGTAGGCACTGATTAATTCGTTGAGATAGGTTTCTTTTTGTTTTCTCAATGCGTCAGTTAGCGCCAACACCAGGGCTGCTTGTTCAACGTCCGTGAGTTTATCCTTAGACGTTCTAACACGATGATTCGCTTCTTGCTCCAAATCTACTAATTCAAACAGGCGATCTTCAACTTCTATTCGTCGTAGCTGAACTCGATTGATTTCTGCATGATGTGCTTTAAGGCTAGCCACATAGCGATCCGAATCTGGCAGTTGATTACGATCACTACGCAATTTAAACCCCACAGCATCAATCAAGCCGATCTGAGAAATTTTCTCCTTGATACTCTCGAATCTCCGCTGAGTGGTTCCCAACATTTCATCCAGATGCTGCTTTTCCTGACTTAACATCGTGGTTGACGTTGATATTTCAGCTAGCTCCGCCGCAAATTTCTTATTTTCATCTGCTATGCTGCGAATTAGCGGATGTGCACTAACGGCGGCCAGGCTCGCCTCATCTGCTGCCCGCATTGTTTTTGCTGC
Source organism: uncultured Ectothiorhodospiraceae bacterium (assembly GCA_945787125.1). Taxonomy (GTDB): domain Bacteria; phylum Pseudomonadota; class Gammaproteobacteria; order S012-40; family S012-40; genus CALZHW01. The sequence goes on along the minus strand of CALZHW010000190.1, from coordinate 1,245 downwards.
ATCTTCAGTCCGCAAACGATTCACAGTCAACTCCAAATCATTGAAATACCGTTCTGCGACCAATACTCTGCGCTCGGACAGCTGACGTTGAGCACGCAGGAGCTCTCGCTGATTATCGTAACTACGACTCTCCTGCTCCAATTCCTGAATGAGCTGTTCTAACTGAGCTTGCTCCGCTGCACGCTTATTTTTCAAGTTGTCATCGACATTCTCAGATGGTGCGGCCTGTACTTGTTTGATTCTTTCCAGTCTTTTACTCGCAGCAGCAGATTCTTTAAGGATTTGCTGCTGCCGCTCAGCCCGCTGAGCGACTTCAGCATCAAGCTCCTTGCGCATTTGCCGTTTCAGCTCTAACTCTGTGCGAGCAGTCTCCAGCTGGACTTCGAGAGACTCCAAAGGCAAAGATTTATCAATAGTAGCACCTGTGTCAGGTAATGGAGTGGCCAACTCTTCTTCCATACTTTTTAATCGAGCAGGTATTCCCTGTGAAGCATCAATGTACTCCCGCGTACGATCCACTGAGTCGATACTTTCCTGAATGAAATCATGTGTCTGCTTAAGTGTTGTCAACTCAGATATCTGCACGTCACTCAGTGAATCATTTTTTTCCAGTAGTGCAATACGTTTAGTGATATTTTTTAAGCCATCGACATACTTAGCTCTTGCCGCTTTTAACGATGTCTCTATGTCTGGTGCGGCATTTACCTGCTTCGCTGCCTGCACAGAGCCGCAAGTCACGAACCAACATGACATAAACACAACAAGCACTAGAAAATAGTGAAAGATGTGATATTTTTTTGTAACTTTTTGCCTTTCAGCGGGGTCATACAAAGGTTTGGGCTTTATGCTAAATAACGTCATCATGTTCGAAATTATGCCTATTCGATGTCATAGAATTCACAATGTCGGATTGTACCGCCAAAGTTGGCTTGGGTGTAAAAAAAGCCTGATCCAGGCTATTATTTATAACTCAAGTTTCGGAGTTCAAACTTGAATTATAACCACGATACTAATTAACGCGCGACTTCAATTATCGCACGGCAATATTCTAATGTAACTAATTGCTGGATAGGATCGTCTTATATGTCACTAAGGGATGAAATTTAAATAACATACAAAACTAGCATCTCTGCTTCAGCTCCTCACTGAACGTTCTTCATTCAGAAAATACTCGCTTTAGCCCGGCTAGAGCTGCGTTTTTCCTCAATCAGAACGTCCAGTGAGAAACTAAATCAGAGCGCTACT
>CALZHW010000189.1 GCA_945787125.1 uncultured Ectothiorhodospiraceae bacterium | reverse complement strand
ACATGGGCCGTTGCGATGGTTATGCCGCGCGCTCTTTCTTCTGGCGCGCTGTCAATTTGATCATAACCTTTACTTTCACCACCATGTGCCTCAGCCATACATTTTGTCAGGGCTGCGGTTAATGTTGTTTTACCGTGGTCAACATGGCCAATTGTGCCTACGTTAACATGTGGCTTGTTGCGTTGAAATTTTTCCTTGGACATTAAGGATTCCCCTTTATCAAGTCAAATATATAATAGTATAAAACCAAACAAATTCTGGAGCCCACACCCGGAATTGAACCGGGGACCTCTTCCTTACCAAGGAAGCGCTCTACCCCTGAGCTATGTGGGCGAAAATCTAATCTCCAAGTTTGAGATTCGTGTCAACCCAGGCAGAAACCCAAGATCAAGCTCCGTAAATGGAGCGGGTGATGGGAATCGAACCCACACAATCAGCTTGGAAGGCTGAAGTTCTACCATTGAACTACACCCGCATTTCCGCCCGTAAGTCCTAGTCCGCGCGCCCTGCTCAACTCTCAACAAAAAAACTTGCTGCAGGCAACTCTCTCTGAGCAAGAATATTCGCACCTTTGTGAGAAATGCGGACTAAAATTTACTGACGAAATTCGTCAAATCTGGTGGAGGGGGAAGGATTCGAACCTTCGAAGGCTGAGCCGACAGATTTACAGTCTGTTCCCTTTGGCCGCTCGGGAACCCCTCCAAAAACAGCCGTGTATTCTCTACAAACCGATACACTATGTCAACATAAAACCTGCACAATTATCACATTAGCAGTAAAGCATCTTTACTTGTTTCGCTACAAGCAAGCAATGGATGCGTTATACACACATATTCCTAACCTACCGCTGAACCAATGTGCAGGCAAATAAATAGAAATTAAAAGATACACGCAGAATGCACTATTTAAAATCCGCCGCAAAATCAACCAAGGCAATACAACTTTAATCGGGCATTAAAAAGCCCTGCATATAGACAGGGCTATTTAAATTTGGTGGGCCGTCTGCGACTCGAACGCAGGACCAATGGATTAAAAGTCCACTGCTCTACCAACTGAGCTAACGGCCCGAAATCGAGGGCGCTATAATACAGATTAAATCAAGAATGACAAGCCTATTTCCGCTTCAATTTAAATTAATTCACTCTTTCACCGATGCACCACTATTTCAACTCAAGTAACAAGACAAATTAAGCACATTCCTGCTCAAAACAATTGATTGTCTTGAGAAAAAACCCTCACCACATGCCGAAAGCACCACCGTCGAATTAGCCCTAGACTCAGAAATATCCTACTGACTTTTGCAGTCTTCACTGCTAATCATCCGCAGGCTGAACATATCTCGTCATGTCTGCCACACCAGCTTCACTAAAGCCCTGCGCCCGCAAGCGACAAGAGTCGCAAACACCACACGCCCTACCGAGCGCATCCGCCTGATAACAAGAGACCGTTATACTGTAGTCAAGCCCCAAGGCGATGCCTTGCGTGATAATTTCCGCCTTACTTTTAGAGATTAACGGCGCATGAATCCGCAAATATTGACCTTCCACCTGAGCCTTTGTCGCCAAATTAGCCATCTGCTCAAACGCCGTGATATATTCTGGCCGACAATCAGGGTAACCTGAATAGTCCACAGCGTTCACTCCAATAAAAATATCACTCGCCTGAAGCACCTCTGCCCAAGCCAAAGCAAAAGATAAAAATACCGTATTTCTTGCGGGTACATAGGTTACAGGAATACCTTGAGTTGGCGAACTCGGCACATCAATAGTGGTATCAGTTAACGCTGAGCCACCAATGCCGCCTAAATTAATATTTATTCGACGATGCTCTACAGCGCCCAGCAGTTGCGCTAGAGACTCGGCAGCATTCAGCTCGGCAATATGCCGCTGACCATACTCAAAACTCAGCGCGTAGCAAGCGAAGCCCTGCTGTCGGGCAATTGCCAGCACGGTAGCGGAATCCAATCCACCGGAAAGCAATATAACGGCTTTTTTCTCTACTGCCGTCATCGACCTTGCGCATCGCCCCACAAAATTTTGTGCAACTGCACTTGAACACGCACTTGCAACCGATCATCCAACACCCACTCAGCAAGCTCTTTTGCACTAACCTGCTCAAAACTCGGCGAGAAAATAACACTACAGCGTTTATTTAACTGTCGCGCCTGCAGCAAATCTTTTGCCCACTCATAATCACTTCGACTGCAAATAACAAATTTAAGCTGATCATTGGCATCCAGCTTTTCAAGGTTAGTCATTAAGTTTTTCGATACTTCACCAGAACCTGGCGTTTTAATATCCATCACGGTGGAAACACGTGGATCAACCGCGGCTATATCGATCGCACCACTGGTCTCCAGTGATACCTTGAAATCAAGCTCGCACAACTTTGTTAACAAGTTAATGCACGACTTTTGCGCTAAAGGCTCACCGCCAGTAACGCACACATAACAAGCAGCAAAGCTGTTTATTTTTGAAATTATATCAGCGATAGCCATCCATTCACCGCCCTGAAAAGCATACGCTGTATCGCAATACTGACAACGCAACGGGCACCCTGTGAGGCGAACAAAGACGGTAGGGTAACCAATGCTGGCAGCCTCACCCTGGAGGGAATAGAAAATTTCGGTTATCCGCAATCGATCGGGCTGCGTCATGAGTAAATCCTGACAATAAATAGGAAGGGTGGACTAAATGCGCTTTTCAAGCTGCATTTTTTGTAAACGACTTTGAGCCAGGCGTGCGGCGGTAGACGCTGGGTAATCAGCCAACACTTTTTCCAGCTCTACTTTTGCTTTAGCCCATTCTTTAAGCTCATAAAAACTGAAACCAATTTTTAAATACGCATCGGCAGTCTTTCGACTTCCGGGGTAAGCATTAATGACTTTTCTAAAATGCTCTACTGCAGAGGAGTAATCTTTTAATACATAATAGGCTTCAGCCATCCAATACTGCGCGTTAGCCGCATAGTCACTATTAGGGTAATCTGCCAGAAAAAACTGAAATGACTCTATCGCGGTTTCATATTGACTGCCTTTCAACACACTCAATGCAGCCTGATATGACTCCTGCTCACTCAAGCTGCCCGTATTCGCTGAACCTTCCGCCTCAACCACGGCAGGAGCAATGCCTTCCGACCCAGCAACAACCTGCTGACTGGAAATCTTATTTTCCAACTCGACAATTCGCTGATCAAGATCGACATAAATATCTTTCTGCTGCTGCTTAAGCTGGCTCAGTTCATGATTAATTATATCAACATCCCCCCTCAATCGGCTGAGCTCTTGTTTCAACGCCTGCTGGACGGTATACATCTGAAGCAAGTTTTGATTATCCAGTAATCGCTCTATTCGCTGCAAACGTTTTTCAATATCCACAGGCACAGCGGCAAAGGCCGCGAAAGCCGCCGAAAGCAACACAGAAAATACGACTAGAAGGAAAAAACGACTGACTACTGAACGCACACCAACATCAGCCGCTTTATGCATTGAGAGTATCATTCAACGTTATTCAGTATAGATAAACACCGCGCGACGATTCCACTTCCAGGCAGATTCATCATGACCCTCTACATCAGGCCGCTCTTCTCCAAAACTTACCGTACGCACTTGATCTTGGCCAACCCCTTGCAAAGTTAGAAACTGAAAAACGGCGTGCGCACGCCTCTCACCCAGGGCGATATTATATTCCCGCGTGCCGCGCTCATCAGTATGACCTTCAATGACAAGTGATGCCTCGGGGTTGGCTACCAGGAATTCAGCCAATGCTTGCAATACATCTTGATAGTCATCCTTGATGTCGCTTTTGTCAAAGTCAAAATAGACTTTACTCTCAGCTAACAAGTCTTTCATATCCTGAATAGCCGCATCCATGTCTATCACGTCAGCCAACTCACCCGCCTCAAGCCCATCACCGGCTTCGATTGCGTCTTGCAAGCGCTCTCCCGCTCCTAACTCATCCGCGAGACGTTCAGCCTCTGATGAATCTAAAGTAGTGACACCACCACTACCGTCGTCAACGATAACAGCGTCACCTTGCGCAGACTCTTCATCAGGCTTTACAACTTTATCTCCACATGCTATTAAAAACAGCACAGGCAAAATTGCAACCACCAGCTTTGTAACCGGCTTCATAAACGACTCCTTTTATATAAAAACAAAATTTAATTCAGAAATGATGACCAGGCAGGCTCGCGCACTTCACCGATACCATTATCGACAAAATGTTGTCGCATTGCGCCATCCACTGATACAGCTACAAGCCCCGTTTTTCTACTACGCGTACTTTTTTGCAGATAATTTGCCGCGTAAATTATCATGCTGCCATTCGGCGCAAAACTGGGCGACTCATGTTCGGATTCGCCATTTGACTCACCTGCGACCAAGCGCATCTCTTCTGTTGCAAGATCCATAACCGCGATATTATAGCCGTTGTTCGAAGATAAATGCACGAAAGTTATCATTTTACCATCTGGCGAATGTGCCGCTCGCAAATTACTTCTGCCCTTAAATGTCAGGCGTTTGATTTTTTTCTCAGCAAATGAATATTGATACAACTGCGCTGTACCGCCACGCTCGGAAGTAAAAATAATCGACTGCCCGTCAGGCGACCAGGATGGCTCAGCATCTATCGACCAATGTTTGGTAATCCGTTGCATTTTTTTACTGCTGACATCCATAATAAAGATGTCCGCGCTGCCATTTTCCAGCACTTGCAGCGCAAGCTTTTTCCCATCCGGCGACCACGAAGGCGCACTGGCCTTCACCTCTCGCGGAGTGATTCTTACCGGCGACTTGCCAGTTGCAACATCAAACAAGAATACACCTTGACCCATACTGCCTGCCATCGCAAAAGCCAATTGAGAATTGTCCGGCGACCAGGTAGGGGAAAAAATCGGCATGTGGTGGCGCATAATTTCCTGCTCATTAAATCCATCGGCGTCCGCCAGATATAAACGGTAAGGCTTTGGGTCTTTATTTGAAAACTTTTTAATGTAAACGATATCAGTTCCAAACGCCCCTTTAATACCGGTCAATTCTTCATAAACAATATCGCTGACTTTATGCGCGATATTGCGCAACTGACCCGGCTTTGTCCGGTAACGAAAACCGGCTAATTGTTTTTGCTGAAAAACATCAAATAAACGAAACTCAACCACTAGATCCTCGGTATCTGTAGCGTGTAACTGACCAATTAACAAGTTTGGTATGCCAAGAACACGCCAGTTATTAAATTTAATATCTTTCGGCGCAGCAGGTTTAGCTAACATATCCTGTTCAGGTAATGCTTCAAACTGGCCGCTGCGATTTAAATCGGCGGTAATAATCTGGGCAATATTTTCCGGCGCCGGACCTGGACCAGACCACTGAAAAGGCACAATGGCAATCGGCAGCGCATCATCAACCCCTTCAGTTATCTCAATAGTGAGTGCGGCATGGGCTGCATTTAACAGACAAGCCGCCAACAATAAAAACCAACATGTTCGTTTAACCAATGGAATTCCCTTACTTAATTTTTAGGTTGAAACTTAAAGGTAATCTCTCTGAACTGCGAGAATAATGACTTATCCGACGGCAATGGCAATGGCGCGGCAGCGCGCACGGCATCTTCCACACTGCGATTAAAGATTTTATCACCCGTGCTGTTAATAATTTTCACCTCAATCACGGCGCCGGTCGGCATCATTCTGACAAAAACCTCACACGCCATATCAGATGTTGCAGTTGCTGGTTGGCGCCAGTTATTTTCAACTTGCCGCTTTATCAAACCTGTATAACGGCTAATGATTTTTTGCGCTTTTTCGTCGCGCGACGACGCCAGCCGCTTTTGCTCCTCAGCCACCTGTTGCTGGCGCAATAACTCTTGTTCGCGGCGCTCTTGCTCTTCTAACGCTCGTAGCTTTTCTTCTCTGGCTTTTTGCTCAGCTTCCGCTTTGCGTTGCGCCGCTAGCTCTTGCTGTCGTTTGGCCTCAGCGGCTTTTGCTTGCTTCTCAGAGTCAGCCCTTTTTTGCTCAGCCAATTTACGCTGTTTATCCGCTTCCAGGCGTTTTTTCTCCGCCAGCTTCTGCTGTTTTTCAGCTTCTTGACGTTTTTCTTCGGCCACCTTGCGCTGCTTATCTGCTTCTTGCCGCTGCTTATCCAGCTTTTGCTTTTCTATTTCTTGCTGCTTGCGTTTAGCTTCGAGCTCTTTTAACCTTTTTTGTTCCTTTTCCCGCTGCTGACGAACCTTGTCCGCTTCGTTCTCAAGCTTTTTCAGTCGATCAGCTTCGGATTGATGTTTTTTATCTTCCAACGCTTTTAATCGATCAAGCTCTTGCAACACTTGCGCTTCATTGACAGCAACGGCTTGCACTACGTCAACTGGCTTTTCGATTTTAACGTCACTCGTCAATTGAATGTTACTGACAAACGCTAAACCCACTAATACATGGAGTAAAATGGCGACAATAAATGCCACGGG
>CALZHW010000188.1 GCA_945787125.1 uncultured Ectothiorhodospiraceae bacterium | reverse complement strand
TTACTTATGTGTTGAATATGGGCACGCGCGCCATGACCAAGGCCACATTGAATGTGCACGCGGGTCATGATGATTACCACTGTATTGATGACACGGGTTTTTTCCAATTATTTGCGAAACACGCTCAGGCCGCAGCCGATTTAAATATTATCGCCCATCGCATTGCGGAGCTTGCACTCAATCCTGGTATTGTTGCACAGGATGGTTTCCTTACCACGCATTTAATTGAATCAATGTTGGCTCCGGAACGAGAACTTATTGAAGAATTTCTTGGCCACCCGGACGATATTATCGCGACCCCAACGCCAGCACAAAAAATTATTTACGGTGATACACGACGCCGAATTCCAGAACTTTGGGATGTTGATAATCCCGTCATGTCAGGCTCGGTACAAAATCAAGATGCTTATATGCAAAGTGTGGCAGCTCAACGCCCATTTTTCTTTGATCATATTCGCGAAATTGCCGATCAGGTATTTATTGATTTTGAAAAACTCACCGGACGCCATTATGCACCTGTGCAAACCTATCGCACGGATGATGCAGATTATCTTATTCTTGGGCAAGGCAGCATCATTCCAAATGCGGAATTGATCGCGGATTATTTTCGCGAAACACGAAAAATTAAAGTGGGTGTTGTTAATTTACTCATGTTTCGCCCATTCCCCGCTGATCTGCTCAGTAAAGTGTTAAAAGGCCGTAAGGGTGTCGCTGTGTTGGAACGGCTTGATCAACCGTTAGCTGCTGATCTGCCATTAATGCGGGAAGTACGGGCCATTGTGAGCAAATGCATTGAGAATGGACTGGATGATGGACATCAGCACTTAGTGCATCCAACGTTGGCAAGCTATGCTAATAAAAAAGAGTTTCCTCGTTTGTTTTCCGGCTCTTTCGGGCTTGGCAGTCGGGATTTGCAACCGGAAGGATTAGTCGCAACCATCGAAAATATGCTGCCTGATGGTAAACACAAAAAACACTTTTATTTAAGCATCGATTTCCTGCATGACAAAGCATTAACACCTAAACAAGAAATTTATCAAGAAAGACTTGCCGATCTTTATCCAGGCATTCATGAACTGGCATTACACGGCAGTGAAAATCCGAACTTAATGCCGAAAGACAGCGTAACCGTTCGTTTTCATTCCATTGGTGGTTGGGGGGCTATCACCACAGGCAAAAACCTGGCGATAACCTTATTTGAATTATTGAACTGGCATATTAAAGCCAACCCCAAATATGGTTCAGAGAAAAAAGGTCAGCCAACCACGTATTATCTGTCAACAGCGCCAGAGCCAATAAAACTCAATTGCGAGTATCATTACGTTGATGTTGTACTGTCACCAGATCCCAATGTGTTAAGTCATACTAATGCCTTGTCTGGTTTAAAGCATGGCGGTGTATTTGTCATTCAAAGCGATTTGCCCTCAGCGGAAAAAGTATGGGAACACATCCCGGTAAATTATCAACAAGATATTATAAATAATGAAATTCGGGTATTTTATTTAAATGCCTTTAAAATCGCGCGTGAGGAAGCCACTGATCCGGAGTTACAATTGCGGATGCAAGGCAACGCTTTTCAAGGCGCTTTTTTTGCGGCTTCGCCATTGATGTCGAAAGCAAGTATCGATGAGGTGCAATTGCTTAATGCTATTCAAAGTCAGTTACAGCACAAATTCGGCGGTAAAGGCGCACGTGTCGTTGAAGATAATTTGCGGGTTGTTAAACGTGGCTTTGACGAAATCAGAGAAATTACGGATAAAACCTTAACGCAGCTGGATAAAACGGTTATTCCAATTGTCCGTGAATCATCTTTACCAGTAATGCTAAAACGTCAACCTGTTTGCCAGGCTCCCGCGACTAATGTACATCGTTTCTGGGAACAAACGGGCAACTTTTATTTGCACGGCAAAGGCAACGAAAATCTCGCCGATCCATTTATGGCATTAGGCACTATTCCGGCCGTTTCAAGCGTATTTCGTGATATGACGGGCATTCGTTTTAATCATCCCCAATGGATTGCTGAAAACTGTACAGCTTGCGGAAATTGTTATACGGTTTGCCCCGATACAGCCATCCCCGGGTTAGTGAGCGATGTATCGCAAATGCTGGATACAGTTGTACATCGAATAAAAAAACAGGGGAATGATTTAAAATATTTACCTAAAGCCGTTCGTCAGTTAGATACCCGCTTGCATGCCTTGATGAGCGAAGCAGGTGAAAATGTATCAGTACGTGAACTTTTAGATGGCGCCATAAATGACATCATAGCGGCTAGCGATAGCAACAAAGACATACTACAGGCAGAATTCAAACTCTTTCGAGAAGCAGTGGGTAATTTCCAGTTTGCGCTAACACGCCCTTATTTCACTTTACCCGAAAAAAAATCAAAAGGCAGCGGTGGATTATTTAGCCTCAACATTAACCCGTATACATGTAAAGGCTGCGGGGAATGTATTGCCGTTTGTGAAGACGATGCCCTGCGATTACAAACCCAAACACCCGAAACTATTAAGCAACTGCGCAACAACTGGGCGCTTTGGTTAGACTTGCCCAACACGCCCGAAAAATATAGCCGCATAAACAACCTGGAAGAAGGCATTGGTGCGTTGGAGACGATGCTGCTTGATAAAGAGGTCTATTTATCCTTTGCTAGCGGCGATGGTGCATGCTTGGGCTGTAGTGAAAAAACCGTATTACACTTATTTATCGCTACCGTAGAATCGCTCATGCGGCCTCGGGTACAAAAACATGTGTTATACCTGGATGACTTGCTGCAACGTCTGGAGCAACAATTACGCCTCAAATTGATCGAGGAAATAAACGTAGACGATACTGACGCTTTATCACAGGCCATTAATAAACTGGGTGGGCATGATATAACGCTTGCTGATTTTGCCAACGAAATAGAATCCTTACGCGGCGCTCAACCCCTTGACCAATACTGGTTAAAACATATTACTCAGCTCATAACCAATCTCAAAAAATTGAAGTGGCAATATACCACCGGCACCAGTGGCAGAGGTCGACTCAATATGGGCATCATTAATTCAACCGGTTGCTCTTCTGTTTGGGGTAGCAGCTTTCCCTATAATCCTTATCCGTACCCCTGGGCAAATCATCTATTTCAGGATAGCCCGTCCATGGCAATGGGTGTCTTTGAAGGCCACATGGCAAAAATGGCAGAAGGCTTCAAAACAATTCGTATTGCCGAACTGGAATTGCAAGGGAATTATATTCCTGCAGAGCATAAAGAATTTTTTACTTATTTTAGCTGGCAGGATTTTAGCGATGAGGAGTTGCTACTCTGTCCACCAGTGACGGTTGTGGGTGGCGACGGTGCTATGTACGATATCGGCTTTCAAAATTTGTCGCGTGCGTTGATGTCAGGCAAACCACTAAAGATTTTGGTGCTGGATACTCAGGTTTATTCCAACACTGGTGGGCAGGCCTGCACCTCGAGTTTTATGGGCCAGGTATCAGATATGGCGCCCTTTGGTAAAGTCAAAGCAGGCAAACAGGAAATGCGTAAAGAAATTGGTTTGATTGCCATGGCGCATCGTACGACCTATGTGATGCAAAGTACTATTGCGTATCCTGCTCACATGTTAGAAGGTTTTATCGAGGGACTGCAAACCCAACGCCCGGCCTTATTTAATTGCTATAGTGCATGCCAACCGGAACACGGCATTGCTGACGATATGGGCCACCAGCAAGCTAAACTGGCGGTTGAGTCCCGTGCATATCCACTATTTAGATATAATCCTGACAAAGGAAAAATACCAGTAGACTGTTATGACCTGGATGGTAACCCGGCGATGAATGATGACTGGCCGATTTATCAATTGAGTTATAACGAAAACGGCATACAAAAATCGATGGATCTGCCGATGACGTTTGCTGATTTTGCCATGACTGAAGGTCGATTTCGCAAACATTTTCGCAGTGCGCCAGCCGATACCTGGCACGAAGACATGCTACCGCTGGCTGAATTTTTGGAGCTTGAAACTGACACACGTGACAATAAATATCCATTTATATGGACCATCGATTCTAAACAACATTTGAGCCGCCTGCTGGTTAGCCCGACTTTAGTGCGTTCTTGTGAAGAGCGTCGCGACTTTTGGAACATGCTCAAAGGCATCGCCGGTGTAGTAGAACCAGCGCCATCAAATGAGATGAATGAAAAACGGATTCGTCAGGAAATGGCGAACAAATTGACTGCCGGTTTAATGCATTTACTGGATGAGGAAAGTCAAACAACGATGTCAGATCTGGCAACAGCAATTACCGAGGGCCCAGGCATTTCCGTCAGCGACACGAGCCAGGATATAGAAGGTGAATATCTCGCGCCATGGATTGACACAGAGGATTGCACCGCCTGCGGTGATTGCATGAAAATCAATTCAGATATATTTGCTTACAATCAAAATAAAAAAGCCATTATTAAAAACCCGAATGGCGGGCCTTACCGGGATCTGGTAAAAGCTGCCGAGAAATGTACTGCACAGATAATTCACCCTGGATTACCCCGCAATCGGTCTGAAAAAGATATCGATAAATGGATCAGTCGTGGCGAGAAATATAATGAGACATAGCGGTATCTTATGCTGGGCTTAGCAAAAAAAACGTTCCGAAATGGCATTCATCCACCCGAACACAAGGATGATACGTCACAGCTGGCTATCCGTCATTTTCCTTTTGCGCCACTACTGTTAATTCCTTTGCAACAACATATCGGCAAAGCGGCAAGTTGTGTTGTGCGCGAAAATCAGGAAATAAGCCGTGGGCAATTGCTGGGTAAACCCAATGGTTTTATGTCAACGGCGATACATTCGCCTGCGGAGGGTATCGTAAAACGTATCGGACTCATGCCGAGTATGCAAGGAAAGATGGTTGAAGGTATCTATTTACAAACGTTTTCAGGATCAACTCAGGAAATAGGCTGTGGTGAGCCTTGTGGATTAGATGCTTCGCCGGAAGAAATTCTTAATGCCATCCAACAAGCGGGTATTGTGGGTTTAGGAGGAGCAGCCTTTCCCACCCACGCCAAACTTAAAGCACCAGCAGGCAAGACTATTGATACCTTATTAATTAATGGTGCCGAATGTGAGCCATATTTAACGACGGATCATCGCGTGATGCTGGAACAGTATCAGGATATTTTCGTGGGTATTCGATATTTACTCAAGGTCACTGGCGCACAGCAGGCTATTATCGGCATTGAAGAAAATAAACAGAATGCGGCCGACATATTGCGGCAACATTTACCCCGTGATCTTCCCGCCAAAATTGCAATGGTAGGCACAAAGTACCCACAGGGCGCAGAGAAAATGTTAATAAACGTTTTGCTGGGTCGCATAGTGCCGTGCGGTGCACACTCGGTGGATGTGCATGTGGCAGGAGTAAATGTCGCCACGTGTGCTGAGATTGGTCGCTTGTTGCCATTGGGGCAGGGCATTCAGGAACGGGTTATTACTATTGGTGGATCGGGGATTATTAAAAAAGGCAATTATCGTATCCCGATTGGTACACCTTTACGCTTTTTATTGGAAACGGTTGGTGTGGCTGATGATATCAGTACGGTTTTTCTTGGTGGCCCAATGATGGGGCAGGCGATCGGTAATCTCGATATTCCAATTACCAAAGGAACTTCTGGTGTCATTGCTTTTACTCAACAACAATATCGCAAGCGGCCGGAAAAAATCTATCCCTGTATACATTGCGGGCGCTGTCTTGATGCCTGCCCCATGATGCTTATTCCTTCACAGCTGGGTTTATTAGCCAGGAACGAACAGTTCACTACAATGGCAGAACATTTTCATCTCAACGAATGTTTTGAATGCGGTGCGTGCAGTTTTGTTTGTCCATCGCATATTCCGTTAGTGCAATTATTTCGTATTGCTAAAAACTCAATAAAAAAACAAGCTAAAGAACGGCACTAATCACCATGAAGCAAATAAAAAAAGCCTTAAACATTGAAAGTTCTCCTCATATCCGAGGTGGTGAGAGTGTTGAGACTATCATGCGAAATGTGGTTTATGCACTTATTCCCACCGCTTTATTTGCAGTATTTATCTTTGGGTTAGCCGCATTATTGGTTATAATCACCGCGATTCTATCCTGTGTGATAACAGAACATTTTTTATGTCGCTGGGTCAAACAAAGCAGCACAGTGAGTGACTGGTCGGTAATTATTACTGGATTGATTTATGGTTTAACCTTACCGCCTGGATTGCCATTATGGATGGTATTTGTTGGCGGTGCATTTGCCGTTGGAGTTGGAAAATTTATATTTGGTGGTCTTGGCTATAATCCCTTTAATCCAGCACTCGTTGGTCGCGCTTTCTTGCAAGCGGCATTTCCTTCGTCAATGACAAATTGGTTGCCGGCATTTGCTGACGATCGATTTATTAATTTACCTTTATCCACTTTAACCTTGCCGTTGGCATCACCGGTCTATGATCAACTTTCCTCGGCGACGCCACTAGCCGCTCACAAGTTCGAACATAT
>CALZHW010000187.1 GCA_945787125.1 uncultured Ectothiorhodospiraceae bacterium | reverse complement strand
CTATACGGTATTTCTCGTCGCATTATGAAGGCTTAACCCGCTTTTGCACCGTCGAAGGCGCCATGCTTGACAATAACCGGATGGAAGCGCAACTTAAAGTGATTGTACGCGGGCGTAAAAATTTCAGTTTTTATAAAACTCAGCTTGGCGCGAGCATTTCTGACATCATCACTTCATCTATAGCGACTTGCGTCAACGCTGAGGTCAATCCCTTGGATTATCTAGTCGCCATTCAAAAAAATCAAGACAAGGTGCGTACTTCACCAGAAGCTTGGATGCCTTGGAATTATCAACTTAATCTCTGAATTAGCTTAACCAATGGATTCAATCGTATTGTGACGCAATGTAAGCTATGATGCCGTAAACTCACCAAAGATCGCGCAATATCAAACCCAGTTGGTGGCAAAGGAAGCCATAAGTTGCAAGCCACGGCAGCCAGTCCATGCCGCTGTCCCAAATGCAAAATTGGCCAACTTTACATCATCAAAACATTAGTCCCTCATTGACGAAGGAAAACAACGCATGACATAACACGAAAAATCGACTAACACTCGTCAAATACCAGCGGAAATCTACCACAAGCAACCGGCTTGGGTCCCACGACGACCATTATTTGAAGAATGATTAAAAAACAGGTTATGATAAGTCCGAAAGAAAGGGGGTAACCGGGTAAAACGGTGAGTGGTAACAGTCAACTTGTGGTAAATCGCGAATCGCTTATGGTGAAAATCGCGTACTAGCCAAGGTTCTCAAAAAACAATCCCCTATATATAAGTAAGGTTCGGTGGGCAATCGGTTAAGTCCAACACACATTTATACCTCACTGAACGGCGCGAGGTATAAATGCTTAACTGTTATAAGTAAAAAGGAAATACATGCGCACTTTTAGACGAGATGGTTTTCATGCTTTTTCAGAATATGATGGTTATTCTATGATTGAAAGCCAAAAGTCTGCTGTTACACAAGAAATAAACCGACAAAATGATGATTATATTCTGAATGTTAATAAGGAAGAGTATATACAGCATCTCATTTCAAAATTTAGAATTGAACCTCTTGAAATACATAAAGATCAATTATCTGTATCAAGTCATGAAGAACAGATTCCTGCAGAAATGCACTCAAATGATTATATGATGGATCGCGGCACTTCTTATGCGCGAGACGTAATACAGTTTCACCTCCCATTTACTGGAGATGAGCAACTTCTTAAAGTTAGAGCTAGTTCATATTCAATGTCGGCTCCATTAATAACAATCGAAGGCAACTGCATATGCTTTAAGATTATCAATTTTAATCTCACACCTGAGCGTATCAAGCAAGATTCCGATAATACAATTAACAGTATTATTTCTCAAAATACTTACTTAGAAAAAGATCTAAATAATTTCAATAGCACAATCGAGGCACTTGCGACACAAGCGCTTGATTCGAGAAAACAAAAATTACTTCAGAAAAATGATCTAATGTCCGCACTGGGTGTACCGGTAAGACAGGCCGGAAATACTTCTAGTACATTCTCTGTTCCAACGCAAAGAACTAAAGCAATAGCAGAAAAGCCGAAACCTACTGTAGTTGAAAAAGGGTATACACCTGAACCAACCATTGATAACACGATATACGTTCAAATACTCAAAATAATTCATGATGTAGGTAAGCAATTCGAACGGCTGCCAAGCACTTATTCTGGAAAAGAAGAGGAACATCTTAGAGATCATATACTTCTAATTTTAGAACCAAACTTTGAAGGATCAGCGACTGGTGAAACATTCAACAAATCAGGAAAAACTGATATCTTACTTAGGCATGAAGGTAAAAATGTATTTATTGCAGAGCTTAAATTTTGGCATGGTCAAAAAGGGCTTTTAGAGACAATAACTCAATTATTGGGCTATTTAACTTGGCGAGACTCAAAATCAGCAATTGTAATGTTTGTAAAAAATAAAAATTTCTCAACTGTCCTTGATACAGCTACAGAAGCGATTAAAGAACATCCAAACTATTTAGGCTTTGTTATTGAAGAGGAAGAAGGTTGGTATCATTATCGCTTCCATATAAATGACGATGAAAATAGAGAAGTAAAGCTATCATTAATGTTATTTCATATACCTGAATGAGTTTACTTATAACAATGCGCTCAAGCAGGGACGCGAAAAAGCGTCGCGCCCCTTAGCTTAAACGTTAGGCAAATGAAACGAAAAAATTGAAATAGCAATGTCAAAAAAGCGAAAGAAAAGCGGCCATTTTTGTTGGGCTTGTGGACGAAATAGGCCAAATGAAAAATTCTCAGGAAAAGGCCACAAAAATCATCTATGTAAAGAATGTTCGCATGAATCAAAAGATACATTGGATGAAATTTTACATACTAATGATATTGTGGGTTTTTGGAATCAAAAACATATATCGCAAAAAAATATTGTTCGATTGAAACTGCTTTCAAAATCTCCAATTGTTGATGTCGCAGAGTTAGCAAAAGTAGTATTAGAAGTTGCTCGAAAATTTCCATTTAAAAAGAAAAGAATTCGAAGGATTATACGAGAACAGAAAGATTTGATGCCAAAACTTGCGGCAGTAGGTTTAGTTTTCAATTGGATGGATCAGGAAGAATATGATCGATATAGAGAAGATCTTGATGATGAATATGAATATGAATACGAGTTTGAGGAAGACGAATTCGAAGAGGAAGCAAGTTGTTATGAAGAAGATGATCCTAGGGATTTTGAGTATCACTTGTATGGTTGCGGAGATGCTAGCTAAAACCTACAGTTCAATAATGCCTAACAATAGCATGCTCGTGCCGAGATAAATCCAAAACTTTGGGAGGAAGGTATATTTCTGAAATTAGTTAGTGTTACCCAGTAGGTGCGGAAATCAAAAGTTGATTTTCTAGTCCTACCAAATCAAAGCTTAGCCAGCAGATTAGTAGTGAAGCCCGGGTGCGATCTTGGTAACAAGGTGTGCGGAGCAAGGGTGGAGCGAGAGTATAGGCTCCTAATTGAGCCCCGAAATATTGTATAGTTGTGGTCTATTGAGATAACCATCATCTGATGGGAAAGCTGACAGCCTGGATGCGTTGGAAAGCTGCAGTCTCAAACACGTCATGGCAAGTGTTTGCGACACCATCGGGGTCTGAGAAAAGGGCATGTACTTACAGGGGTAACTTGGGAACTCGGGAGATCCGACGTGTCCTGGATCGAAAATAACCGTCAGTATGGTGCGCCGGTAAAGCAATGGCACCCGGCTTTACAGTCATGCTTGCTGAAACTGTAAAGAGTCAGTTAACTGAAACACAAAACATCAGCAGACGATACCAGGTATTGGGGGAAGATAGCGAAAGTGAATGAACCCGAGAAGCATTGTCGGAAGTCTTAGCGGATCATAGTACCGATAGCTAGCGCACAGTGAGTGCTAGCCGAGAAGGTGGGGAACGTTTACCCCAAGGACCCACTGTAGGGAAAGTGAAGTCGGGTATGACGTATTGGTGAATGGAACGATGGGAGATACAATGGGATCACAAACCGTCTTAACAAAACTTCATCAGTTAAGAGAGCAAGCGCGTAATCATCCAGAACGGGTGTTTACGACATTACATCACTTGATTGACACAGACTTTTTGATGGAAGCCTATCGCCGAACACGGAAAGACGCAGCGTCAGGCGTAGATGGGGTAACGGCAGCGTCATATGCTGAAAACCTTGAAGCCAACCTGGAAGATTTGCATAACCGCTATAAAACGGGACGCTATACAGCGCCACCCGTTAGGCGAGTATGGATTGAAAAGGAAGATAAAAGTCAACGCCCGATTGGCATTCCGGCATTTGAAGACAAAATATTGCAACGTGCAATAGCGATGCTACTTGGGGCTATATATGAAATTGATTTCTATGATTTCTCATATGGATTCCGAGAAAATCGCAGTGCGCACGGTGCGCTAAAAAGTCTAAGGGATGCCTGCTTTGAAACGAAGGTGAGTAGCATAATCGATGCGGATGTAACTAAGTTTTTCGATAACATGCCTCACCCACTTATCCATGAAATCTTGCGCAAGCGAGTGAATGATGGAAAGATACATCGCTTTATTGGTAAGTGGTTAAATGCGGGTGTGGTGGAAAAAGAAAATATCCACTACCCGGATTGCGGTTCTCCACAGGGCGGCTGTATTAGTCCTATTATCGCGAATATCTTTCTACATCATGTATTGGATGAGTGGTATGTACAAGAAGTCAAACCCCGACTAAAAGGCAGAAGCTTTCTGATTAGATTTGCTGACGACTTTATACTGGGGTGTGAAAATCAAGCGGATGGACACCGAGTAATGGACGTTCTTCCAAAGCGTTTTTCGAAGTATGGGCTGACGGTACATCCAGAGAAAACCAAGATGGTTCGTTTTAAATGGGAGAACAAACACGTCCAGCAAAGTGGCAACGGCACATTCGATTTTCTCGGATTTACCCACTACTGGGCGAGATCAAGAAGTAATAACTGGGTAATCAAACGCCAGACAATGCGGAAGCGCCAAGCGAGAGCCATGCGCAACCTATTTATCTATTGTCGTAACAATAAACATGAACCAATCAAGGAACAGCACAAACAACTGTGTTCTAAACTTCATGGGCTCTATAATTACTACGGCATAATCTGTAATTATCGGCTTCTGTTGATGTTATACGAACACACGAAGGCGTGTTGGCGTCGGTGGCTTGGTCGCCGCACGAGAGATGGGGATATAAGTTACGAAAAGTTTGAGAAGTTCCTGAGTCACTGGGAATTGCCAAGACCTCGTATTACTAAAGCGGTGTAATTTGTTTGCCGGGTACATCGTCATACGGTAGAGTTGTGTCAAGACTTTACTTACTGAGGAACCGGATGACGTAACGGTCAAGTCCGGATCTGTGGGGGGCGTGGCGGAGTAATCCGCTGCTCCTACCCGGAAACGGACATTTAACAGCGTGGTGTCAATCGCTGCGCTCATTCTACACCAAAGAAACCACGCTGTTAAATGCCGCTGATGCATGACGTTAGATGCTCAAGGATAAATCCACCTCCATTAAAATAATGAGATTACATGTATGATTATACAATTATTTTTAGGTGTTCTGTTATTATCTTATATCAATAGCGCACTTTCTGATGGTCTGGCAGACGACATAAAAGTCGGCGTTGCGAGCGACTTCATCTTCAAAGATGGGGAGAATGACATGAGCGCTGCACTATCTGGGATATATCTTCCTGACAATAGAAAAACGACAGGTAATGCATATCCAATGGGATTTCGCTTTTATTCTTCAGACTTAGGATATCGTTTCCGCGAAAAAACACCGTATATAAAAATTGGATATGGCGTTCAAGTTTTCCTATTTAGAGGTCAATTTGGCATATTTCAAAAAATTGGAAAAAATAATGGAACTGCGGTTTTTCCGGAATTATCGGTTCTTTTGCCGTTCAAACTTCCTACCAATAAAGATGTAGGTTACTCAGCCTTATTATTAAATATCGCGTTTGGTAGTAATTTGTATCTTATAAATTCTAGTAACGATTATTTTGAACCCTATCTTAAGTTTAATATAGGGTATACCGCCTTCTAAACTAAGCGTGACGAAATTCTAGTGTTGACATCTAATAATAAAAATTAACATGGACATTTGGTAGCGTGGTTTGTGCATGCTATTCGTTTCACTCATTGTCGCACGCACAAACCACGCTACCAAATGCCAGTTATTTTCGGCGTTATATGCGAAATTAATAGGGAGTTGAATCATGTCAGAAAATAAAAAAGGACGGCTGGGTCCTTATGAGATGGTATCCCCCGGTTTTGAGGCCGTATATACAGGCGAGAAGTCTTCACCTAAAAGCGAAACAGCGGAATTAATCACCACCGTTAGTGCGGATGAAGCAGGTCAGAACTCCAAATTACCTCCAAAAATAATCTCCCCCATAAACCCTAACTGATTGAAAGAATTCGCATTTGCGCTATAATGATAGATCCATGCGAAATCTTAATTTTTGGTCGACGTTAAAATGTTATCAGAAGGGTGAAAAATGGAACAATTTGTAGCCGATTTGACCGTTGAAACGCCAGGAAATACCGCTAATGGCGCCGTGACAAATCCACCGGAAGTCCGCCTCATTGAAGGCCCAGATCAAAATTACTATGTCTTTTACCGCCATCAATTACTTGCACAATACCAACAGCATGATAACTACTCGCGTAATATGCTTATCGTACAACTGTTTTTGTGCCATAAAGTGTCGCAAAAAACACTCTCCCACGTATTTCATTTAACGGTTCCACACATCAGCAGCCTCGTTGGGCAATACCGGCAATCAGGCAGCGCAGGTATCGAAGACCGTACCGTGGTGCGAATTGGAAACAACCAAAAAATCAAAGGTAAAGTGGCTGACGAAATCGTAAAGCAGCTAACAGTCACAACGGGAAATCGGCCAACCTATATTGCGGTTGGAAAAACAATCCAACAAAAATATGGTGTTCAAGTTAGCCCGCAACGCATTAGTGGTT
>CALZHW010000186.1 GCA_945787125.1 uncultured Ectothiorhodospiraceae bacterium | reverse complement strand
TGTCATTTCGACTCAGGGCTTTTTCTACTGCTTGTATTTTAAATGATTGTGTAAAATTTCTCTTCATTTTTAACTACCTCTAACTGAAAATTAGAGGCGACAACTATCCTGACACAGGGGGCCCAATACCGCGCATCGTTTGCTGAGATTTTGTGGTTTCAATTTTTGACTCTTTACCGCTTCAGCAACAGAGCAAATAAAGCCGGGTGCGTTTTCTAAACCGATGCACCTAACTTATCGGTTATTTTCGATGTGGGACACATTGGATCTCGGTAATTGCTCCTGCATTACTCTCGATTGCCAGTTCCAACGCAATCTACCGCATACTTCCTTGTATGCGTACCTCCTGCATCCATGGAGTCGTCCCGAGTTTTCCAAGTTACCCCTGTAAGTACATGCCGTGTTCTCAAATCCCGGTGGTGTCGCAAACACTTGCCATGACGCATTTGAGACTGTTGCTTTCCGAACCGTTCAACGCCGTCAGCTTTTCCCCGTGTTAACGGGTTATCTTAATGACCACAACTCTACAATATTTCGGGACTCGACAGAGAGCCTATACTCTCGTTCCACCCTTGCTCCGCACACCTTGTTACCAATATCGCACCTGGGTTTCACTACTCACTTGCTGGCTAGACTTTAGTTTGGTAGGACTGGGAAAAATATATTTTTTTCCGCACCCACTGGGTAACATTAATCAATTTCAGAAAGTATTATTTCCTCCCAAGATTTTGAATTTACCTCGGCACGATGAACGCCCTTGTTAGGCGGCGCGCAACTCTCTCGGTTGGACCTCAATCTTTGATCTGGAACATCCAACACTCAGGTCTCTCAGTATATCCCAGGAATCAACCGATAGCGCACGCGTCGTGCATAGACTCGATACCCCGGCAACTCTTCCTGTAAAGTCTGGTCTTCAAGTACGGTTCTAATCACCGCGATGATTAATGCCACCGCCGCAGGAATCAGTGTCCATACCGAGCCAAGAGCAAGAACAATACCGAACAGTGCAAGAATATTTCCGGCATAACCCGGATGCCGCACAAACCGGTACGGGCCACTGTCACACACCACATGCCCTCGATCCGTCTGAACGCGCACCACGCTGGAGAAAAAGCGGTTCTCTGCCAATGCCCATGCAGCGAAAGCGTATCCGAGCGAGATCAAAATGAAGCCAATCACGATGAGCCATAGCGGAAATTCGGAAGACCAGTTATAGCGGTGGTCTAGCCCTGCTACAATGACCATAGGAAACCCGACACTCACCGCCATCAGTGGAGCAAGCACTTTGTCCCAGGCTTTTGTGTTTTGGATATTTTCAATATTTTGTCTTTCGGCTGTTAATCCGGGATGTCGTTGTTCTGCCCATATACGTCCCCCAATACCAGCGGCCAAGATCAGCATGGAATATAGCCACGCCTGCCACCAGCCGAGGTCCCCACCGCATATCAATAAAATCAGCGGGATTAGGAGATACACCACAACTAATCTGATCCACTGACGAGGGGATACTGATTGAGCTGCCTCTTCATTAACCGTCTTTGCTGACATGTCATTCCCCAAAATAAAATGGATTTGAGTGTGTGCTAACGCCGCAACAAGGGGCATTTTACAGTGTTGGATTGTTTGTGCAAGAATGTAGCGATAGCGTAATGATGCAAATGAGCCAGCGCTGTAAAAGGTCCCATTCCGGGTAAGAGCCGTCCTTACGGACGACGCTCCCCACAGATCCGGACGTGACCTTCAAGTCATCCGGTTCCTCAGAATGTAAAGCTTAGACACAACTCTACTGTATGACGATCTGTAGTTGGTAAGTGAAAGCCGGGCAATAGAGGTGTTGGATTTTTCATGTTTGGATGGTCATTTTTCTCATTAAATTGAACCATATTTTACATGCTAAAGCGGCTTAAGTTAGTGCCATTCTGGTCTGTCTCCTATTGTCCATTTTTAATTACATACAGCAATAAATACTCAAACATGTCATTTAAGGGGGAT
Organism: uncultured Ectothiorhodospiraceae bacterium; assembly: GCA_945787125.1. Lineage (GTDB taxonomy): Bacteria > Pseudomonadota > Gammaproteobacteria > S012-40 > S012-40 > CALZHW01. Next base: position 4,718 of record CALZHW010000186.1, on the reverse strand, counting down.
CACTTCATGAAACTTACCACTTGCAGTTAGCTGAGGCGGAGTATCACTTTTTCCAACTTTTACATCTACCAGCCCATTTTTTGCAAACACCTCACTTATTGACTGAATTATTTGCTCAAAAACTTGGTCTGGTTTCTCATGATTTAAAAGCTCGGCCCGAACTTCAAAAACAAATTCTGAAGTTTGGTCCAATTGCACTCGCTGAGCACTTTCATGTTCTAAATCAAAAGCTAAAGGTGACAGTGTGACATTTCCCACTCGAACTACTGTTGCTTGTCTTCCCTCAATTTGAAAACTTCTAAATGGCGAACCACATGCACAAGGGTCACGATAAAATCGCAAGCGATCACCGATATCATAGCGAATAAAAGGCTGAACATCATTGGAAAGAACTGTTAACAGTGCCGTTGTCGATAATTCCCCATCAGGAACGTGTTGATTATTTTCATCTACTGCTTCTAATATGACCCAATCTTCAGGTACGTGTTGACGGCCACAATCGCACTCAAAGGCCATAAAAAGACACTCTGTACAAGCATAACTATCAATAATACCAAACTCAAGTGAAGGAAATGCTTTTTCAACGCGTTCACGAAGCTCAGACGTGAATGTTTCACCGGCAACTTTGATAAGTTTAGGTTCTATTTCTAAACGACCAACTTCTTGTTCTCTAGTCAAAATTGCTAACATGCTTGGATAAGTGAGTATTGATGCTATTTGTCCTGTCTCATTGAGTTGCTTAACCGTTTCTCCAATCGCTTGTTCAGCTGGTATAAATGTAAATTTCCTTGTAATTGGCGGAGTCAAGTTTTGCCTAAGTTTATCAAAACCAGCACCAGCAAAATGTCCATTTCCCCCCGTGATAATAACGTTAGTACCCGCCTTTTGAATTTTTTTGGCCACTTGTAATTGCCTCTTAGAAAACCGGGCCAAAGAAAGTCCAAAAATAAACTCAAGTACTGATGACGTAATAACGATAACGGCAGGTTCACCCGAACTTCCAGACGTTCGAAAGACAGCATATTGACCAATCGGGATACCAAGATTGTCCATGCTTTCCATGTGTTCTCTTACTTGCTTAAGAGTTAAAGAACGATCGGTAAGCCAATTATCAAATTCACCCATAAGATCAACCTTAGACGTTACAGGAAGATCGTGTAGCTTGATAAGATTTGTATCAGGCAAATGAGCATAAAGTTTATTAAAATATGGAGATTTTTTACGGGCCTTTTGTATAAGACGCCGAAGGTTTTTAAGCTGTTTGGCTTCAATCCTTTTACGACCTCCCCAAGCCGTCCAAATGCCTCCTATAAAGTATCCAAATGTTCTAATTAAGCTGAAATTCATATTAGTGACTCCTCAACAGCAGTGGCGAATGCTAGTATTATCAATCCTGTTAATATACAGACCAGAACAGCTGTGGTTAAGCTACTTTTACTACTATTAACGAACAACATATCACTTCTCCTTGTTAATACTAGCAATGTCATTTCTTTCGTAGGTTGAACTCGGGAACTGATTTTAGATTGATTGAAGAAGGGGATTTGCAATTTGCGATCAACTTAATCAACATTCGCCCAAGAGAGTGCTTGAATAATAAAACTGCCTATGAGAAATTCTTTAAAACTAAGAACTTTTGGGATACAACTGACGCGTTGCACTTGCTACTTGAATCTAGGTCCTTCGCTAACGCCGCGTTAAGGGGCCTTTGTAAGTGTTGACTGGCCTGTGGTAAAGTGAGCGATAGCGAGCCACAAAAAGACCAGCGCTGTAAAAGGTCCCATTGAATGTATTGTTAGATCGGGTTTTATGCTTGCTTTTGTACTATTTCATTGGTTAGCAATGTATTATCCAGCCGACATTTTTCAGTTGGCTGGAGATTCAAACTATAACGATACCATTACTAGTTTTTTGTTGTCTCTATATGTTGTACAACATCAACATGAAAGCCTGCGGGATCTTGAAGTATAAAGTGTATTTGTCCCCATGCCTCTTCTTTTATATGCATAGAAAAATTAAGATTGAGACTTTTTGCTTCTGTATAAGCTTTAGCCGCATCTTTTACTTCTAATGAGATAACATAACCTTCTGTAGACATAATGGGATGAAGAAATGATGGTTGAGATTCATGGTTTGACAATAAAAACCCGAGTTGAGCACCAGTATTGGGGGATACTAGATGCAAATAAAACTTAGGGTCATAGAATACAGCATTAAAACCAAAAACGGTCTCATAAAACTGTTTCACGGGTTCGAGATTTGATGTCACCATAACAGGGAACATTGCTTCGATTTCTATCATTGAGTTTACTCCTACAGGTTGTATATTTTGTAGGTAGTAGTATTAACAATTAATTATCATCGGAATTGTACAAAACGGACAAGTTTTTAAATTCATAGGGCGTGAGTCCTGATAGGCTTCTAAATTCACGGATGAAGTGAGGTTGGTCATAGTAGTTATCAGCCCAAGAAGTGTTTGAATTTGGCATGCTCATAGTTCTGAGCGCATGTTGAAATCGTATTACTCTTGAGAATTCTCTTGGTGAAAGGCCTAAATGTAGCCTTGTCAAGCGACGGAGTTGCCTAGACGACACTCCAAACTCGGAGCATTGTTTATCTGAGAGATTGATCTGTGAAGAGATATTTTGATGGCAGTAGCGAATGTATTTTACTAATCTTGAATCTATTTTGGGGCGGGTTACGGCGTTAAGTAATATGATTGACACATTTTGGCAATGAATGTTGAATTGAAATGGAGCATTAATACATTCAGATATGGCGTGTACTACTTGATTTGATATTACGTTTGTAGTTTTCGTATAGCCCTCTGATGTATCCCATTCTCCTAGTGGTATAGATGTTAAACCTAAATGTCCTAGTATGCGGAATCGTATACCAAAGTATGATACAGGCCCACTCAATTTAAATATATTGGGTGACGAAAATGGAGTAATTATAACGGCATCTTCAACATGGTTAATGTTGATAATTAAATCGACACAGTTATCTGGAACACTTCGATAATAAAAACTTCCCTCAGGAACATTCAGTTGCCAAAAACTCTGTACCCAATGGCTTAATGGTGATGGCGGTATATAAGTCAGGTAGGACTTGTGATGCGTTACGTTGCCTTGGTGTGGGTGGTAGTCTAAATTTAATGGCATAAAATATTCCAACACTGCTATAGGATGGGCCGTTGCTATTACATTACAGATATAGCGTTTTTATATAAGCTATGCACTAGTATTAATTATCGGAGTAATATACGAATTTACAAGGTTTAATCATAGTTAATGTAGGCTCATTATCGATCAATATTGGTACGTGAATTTATCATTAAAACTTTAATACACCAACCTGATCTAACTAATAAGCATCTAAACGATGTGCGCATTTCAGCATGGCGTTTAAATGTCTGTTGGACTGAGCCGCTGAGCCCACGTCTCTATACTACTATAGGAAATTGTATTTTATCTGGCACGACTTGTCGAAGGGTTATAAGGAGGCAAAACCCTTGATTTGAAAGCGTTTACCCGATAAATTATGGTTTTATTTTTCTTCATTAAGTCATCTACTGATTATTTAACAAACGATTCATCGGTAACAGGCGATCAGCCGCCCAAGCCTCTAATAGCTTGTCAGTATTATCTTACCGTACTCCCGTTTATCGACTATATATCGTCAAGTGTCGTCCGGCGGTTCACGAAAACTAACACCCACTTCAAAACAAACCACTAAACGGCCTTGCTGGCACTTTAGGCATTTACAATACTTTTCACGCGAAGATGTTTCTGTGTTATTTTTGACGGATGATTCGACAACTAAGGTCGTTGCTTCTTCATCCTGCAACTTGCGTCTGATGCAATCCAGTTTTACTTTTCGACATCGGTTAGCAAGAAAGCCAAAGTGGCGGATGCGCATAAATCCTTTCGGCAGTATATGTTGTAGATAACGACGAATGAATTCTTCACCACTGAGTGTCATTGTCTTCTGCTGCTCATCCCGATAATCCTTCCAGCGAAATTGCACACTGCTAGTATCGACAGCGATAATGCGTGAGTTACTGATCGCTGCCTTATGTGTGTAACGTGCCAGACCTAGAATCTAAATGATGTGTAATTATTCGTATTATTCTAAACCAAAACATGATTAAAAGATGTATTGATTTTGATGATTTTTTACACATCGGGTAGCGCAGGGGCCTTACGGCCCCCTTGCCCTCTAAGAACCGTACGTGATAGTTTCCCATCATACGGCTCAAGCTCCTCAAAGGCCGGTGTTTCACGACCCGGCTGACAAGAATCTTGAAATGATAATTGGTATCGCTATCTAGTATTGATGTGGAGTCTTCCACGTAAATGTATCAATGCCTAAGCGCGATTTATCTTAACAAGATATATTGAAAATACCAGCCTATGCGATACACATTTGCAGTCGATAAACACATAAACAATGCTAAAAGGCGCACCAGCTCAAAGGCCGTCATTTGCTTTCCTTCATAAAACCGATTCTTCAAATTATCTCGCATCGAGTTACCAGGATAGGACGTCAGCTCACTTTCGTGCCGGGCAAATCTTGAACCCGTATACACTCCACTACCGGTGTTTTTCAAGGGAGTTGTCGCCTAAGATTGAATTTTATGCCACCTTGTTTTTCTCAACTTCAAATTTACCTTTTTCAGGGTTAAGATGAACTTCTTCAATTCGATCCCAGTTCTT